>NZ_JBBEBZ010000062.1:0-4458 GCF_040882075.1 Nitriliruptor sp. | reverse complement strand
CGCGACGGCCCGGCGACACGCGACGGCCCGTCCTCCCGCGACGGGCCCGACCCGGGCGAGAGCCGCACGCCACATGACCGAGCGACCCGCGCTCCGACCCACGACCTGCTCCCGTTCTGACGGTGACACGGCCGCAACCGCGATCGCGCCACGCCCAGCCCGCTCACCCCGCTCACCCCGCCACCCACTCGGTGCGCGGGGTGGTGGCGCGTCACAGGTAGCGGGCAACGAGCTGGTCGACGAACGCGTCGAGCCGGTCGAGGGCGCCGAGGTGGTCGACGACGCGGTCATCGATGACCTCGGCGTAGCGGTGGACGAGGACGTTACGGAAGCCGACCGCACGGGCGACGGCCTCTGTCACCTCGGCCTCCACCACACCGTGTCGCGCCAGCTCACGGATCGCGTCGGCGTTCGCATCCGGCGCTCGGTACCCCTCGGTCGCGACGCAGCAGCCAAGCGAGCCGTTCGGCGTCGAGCATCAGCCGAGGTCCCTGGCGGCGCGTGCGCGTCGAGCCGCGGCGACGTCCCGGCGTGCCTGGTCGACGCGAGGACGCTCGTCGAGGAAGATCTTCCGGGTCATCGCCTGCCACTCGACCCGCGCTGGCGGGTCGTCGTCGAACAGCAACGTGCCCGACATCGCGAGGCGGGCACCCACCACGTGCCGGTCCCGCACGTGCCGGGTCCGTGCACGTGTCGTACGGGAACGAGCCGTGGCGGGCCGACGCCGACTACCGTTGGCCGGCTGACTCGCCCTGTCCCGAGGTGCTCCCCTGTCCCGCTCTGCCACGCGCGTGTCGGGCGCGCCGCCCGCTGTCCGCCTCCGTCAGGTGGTCAAGCGGTTCGGTGAGCTCACCGCGGTCGATCACCTCGACCTCGAGGTCCCCGCGGGGGCCTGCTTCGGCCTGCTCGGTCCGAACGGGGCGGGGAAGTCGACGACGATGCGGCTGCTGACCGGCCAGGCCATCGCCGACGAGGGGGTCGTCGAGGTCCTCGGCCACGCCCTGCCAGCCGAGAGCAAGGCTGCCCGGGCCCGCTGCGGCGTCGTGCCGCAGGTCGACGACCTCGACGACGAGCTGACCGTCGCCGAGAACCTCGGCGTCTACGCCCGGTTCCACGGCATCCGACGTGCCGACCGCGCCGTAGCGGTGGCGCGTGGCCTGGCGATCGCGGAGCTGAGCGACCGCGCCGATACGCCCTCGGAGGACCTCTCGGGTGGGATGCGTCGCCGGCTGCTGATCGCTCGCGGGCTGCTGCACCGACCCGAGCTCGTGCTGCTCGACGAGCCGACCGTCGGGCTCGATCCGCAGGTCCGTGCGCAGCTGTGGACCACCGTCGACGCCATCCGCGACGCCGGCGCCACGGTGGTGCTGACGACCCACTACATCGAGGAGGCTGAGCGGCTGTGTGATCAGGTCGCGATCGTCCACCGCGGACGGATCGTCGCGCAGGGCGCGCCCGCGGACCTGGTCGCCACCCACGTCGGGACCGAGGTGCTCGAGCTGCCCGGCCGCGGTGACGACCTCGTGACCGTGACGGCCGAGGTCCGAGCTGCCGGCTTCGCGACCCGATCCGCGGGGACGGCCGTCGCGGTGCTCGGCGCCGAACGCCTGGGTGACCGCTTCGCGGGGCGGGGTCGGCGTCGAGCGGCCACGCTCGAGGACGTCTTCGTGGTCCTGACCGGTGAGCTGCTCGATGGTGGCGCCGCGCCCTCGACCGGCGACCTCGAGGTGGCACGGTGACCGGGACACCGCTCGCGCCGACCCGCCCGCCGGTCCCGCGCCGGTTCGAACCACGTGCCGTCGGCGCCATCCTCCACCGCGAGTGGCGGGTGTTCCGCCGCGTCTGGTTCTCGACCGCGTTCGGCTCGCTCGCCGAGCCGGTCCTCTACTTCGTCGCGTTCGGGTACGGCTTCGGGGCGCTCGTCGCGGAGGTCGCGGGGCTCGACTACCTCGACTTCATCGCGACCGGCGCGATCGCCATCGGGATCCTGTTCTCGAGCGCCTTCCCCGGCCTGATCAACGGCTACTTCCGTCGCAAGGAGCAGCACCTCTACGACGGGATCCTCGCGGCGCCGGTGTCCGTCGCCGAGATCGTGACCGGCGAGGCGCTGTGGAACGCCTGCCGCGTGACGGTCGTGGCGATCCTGACCACCCTCGTCGCGTTCGCGTTCGGGGTCCGCCCCGGACCGGGCGTGCTGCTCGTGCCGGCGGTGTCGGTGGTCGCCGGGTTCGGTTTCGCGGCCGCGGGTGCGGCCTTCGGAGCGTTGCTGCGCTCGACCCACGGGTTCGATTTCGTGATCGTGGGCGTGATCGTGCCGATGTACGTCATCGCCGGGACGTTCTTCCCGCTGGACACTCTGCCCTCGTTCATGGCGACCATCGGTCAGTTCAACCCGCTGACCCACGTCGTCGAGCTGCTCCGCATCCTGACCTTCGGGACCGGCACGGTCGTCGACGCGCTCGGCCACCTCACCGTGGTGTTGGCCTTCGACCTGCTCGCGTGGTTCGCCGCGGTTCGCCTCCTGCGACGCGCCCTCGTCAGCTGACCGGGTCCGGACCGCGGAGGACGATGCCGCGGAAGCCGTGCCACAGCAGGTCGGTGAGACGCTCGAGGAGCACCTCGCGCGGGACGTCGCGGGCATCGAGCCAGCGGTCCCCGACCAACTGCACCATGCCGACCATCCCGACCCCCCAGGTCCGTGCGGGCTCGGGATCGAGGCGCGCCCCGGTCAGCTCACGGGCGACGGCGCCGACGACCTGATCGCAGACCACCGTCATCGCGTCGTCGATGGCGCTCCGCGCGCCGAGGCGTTCGGAGGGAGCGACGCGGGTCACGAACCGGTGCAGGTGCGGGTCGCGCTCGAGGAAGGCCAGGTAGGTCGCCATCACGCTGCGGATGCGCTCGCGCGGGTGGCGCTGCTCGGCGAGGGCGGTGCGCAGCTCGTCGGTCAGCCGGCGGGCGTGGCGTTCGGCGACCGCGTCGAGCAACCCGCCCCGGTCGACGAAGTGGCGGTACAGGACGGGTTTGGTGATGCCTGCCTCGGCGGCCAGCGCCTCCATCGACACCTCGGGACCGTCGCGACGGATCGCACGATCGGCGGCGTCGAGCAGTTCGGTCCGCCGCGCCGCACGCGCCGTCGCGCGCCCCGTCTCGGTCGTCGCGCTCACCTCGTCGTCCCCCTCGGTCGGCCGCCGGCCCGCCGCTGCGCTGGTCCCGCGACCTGACGCGTGACTCAGGTTGCTACGCCCCGCCCGTCACCGTTAGCGTCCGTTGGCGTTACCGACGGTAACACCCCATCGCGTCCCGGGAGGACCGCCGTGCCGTTCGACCTGAAGCTCACCGAGGAGCAGGAAGCCGCCCGCAGCTGGGCCCACGATTTCGCCCGCAAGGAGATGCGCGAGGCGACCGTCGACGGCGTCGCTGCCCACCGGCACTACGACGAGGTCGAGGAGTTCCCCTGGCCCATCGTGCAGAAGGCCGCGGAAGTGGGACTCTACGGCCTCGAGTACTACCAGATGGCCGGTCAGGACCCGACCGGGCTCACCCAGGCCCTCATCATCGAGGAGCTGTTCTGGGGCTGCGCCGGCATCGGCCTGGCCATCTTCGGCTCCGGCCTGGCGCTGGCAGGACTGGCCTCGACCGGCACGGGCGACCAGATCGCCGAGTGGGCACCGCGCATCTTCGGCACCCCCGACGACATCAAGGTCGGTGCGTACGCGGTCTCCGAGCCGGGCGCGGGTTCGGACGTGAGCAAGATCCGCACCAAGGCCACCAAGGTCGAGGGCGGCTGGCTGCTCAACGGTGAGAAGATCTGGATCACCAACGGCGGTATCGCCGACGTCCACGTCGTGGTCGCCACGGTCGACCCGACGATCGGTCACCGCGGTCAGGCGTCGTTCATCGTGACCGGTGACGCCGACGGCTTCGCGCAGACCAAGAAGACCAAGAAGCTCGGGATCCGCGCCTCGCACACCGCCGAGCTCGCGCTCACCGACTGCTTCGTGCCCGACGAGCAGCTGCTCGGCGGACAGGACAAGCTCGACGCCAAGATCGACGCGGCGCACAACCCCGACAAGAAGAAGAAGACCGGTGGCGCGCTGTCCACCTTCGAGGCGACCCGCCCGATCGTCGGGATGCAGGCCGTCGGGATCGCGCGTGCCGCCTTCGAGGCGTCGATCCAGTACGCCATGGAGCGCGAGACCTTCGGCGTCCCGATCATCCGCCACCAGGCCATCGCCTTCAAGCTCGCCGATATGGCGACCGAGATCGATGCGGCCCGCCTGCTGTGCTGGCGCGGGATCAACATGGGCACGACCTGGACGCCGTTCAAGCACGGTGAGGGGTCGATGGCCAAGCTCCACGCTGGGCGTACCGCAGTCCACGTCACCGACGAGGCCATCCAGATCCACGGTGGGTTCGGCTACTCACGCGAGTTCGACGTCGAGAAGTTCCACCGTG
>NZ_JBBEBZ010000061.1:0-1020 GCF_040882075.1 Nitriliruptor sp. | reverse complement strand
CACCGATCGGATGGGCTCCGGGTGTCCGAGGGGCCGACCAGGCGGTAACCGCCGTATGCGCACGATGCCCGCCGCCTTGAGATGGCACGCCGTCCGCCGTGATGTCTCGAACGAGGGATCTCAGCTGAGGCCGAGCCGCCCTGAGCTGGCGGCCGAGCGGCGACCAGCAACGGCGACCGCTTCGACGAACGACTTCTCCGATCGCACAGTGGTCCGAGCGGTGGCTGGAGCACGTCCGCTACCGCCGTGACGTCGCCGGCGACCTACGTCCGAACACCGCCGCGAGCGACGAATCCGGGGATCGTCTACCGCGGCCCCACCAACGACCGACGGGCGGCGCTCGCCGCCGGTCCAGACGTGTGGGAGGTCGTCGCGCGGCTCCGCGCGCTCCGGGGCAGCGAGGAGCAGCGCATCGCGACGCTCGCCGAGGAGAGCGAGTTGCATCCTCGTCAGATCCGGACCGCGCTCGACTTCGCCGCTGAGCACCGTGAGCAGATCGGGTCACGGATCCGTCGGAACGAGGAGGCTGCTGCAGCGAGCCGACGCGCCGCGGCAGAGCGCGAGGCCCTGCTCGCGTGACCCATCCACTGCTCGACGAGCTGTTCCCGCTCCGTGCCGCCGAACTCCTGCGCGAGCAGTACGGACACCAGGCCACCCACGTCGCCGAGTTCGGCCTCGATGCAACCGACGATGCCGACATCGCCACGTTCGCCCGCGCCAACGACTGGGCCATGGTCACCGAGAACGTCTCGGACTTCGCTCGTGAGTCGGATCTCGTGCTCGTGTTCGTCCTCGAGCGCAACCTGCCAGCCGGCGGAGCTCAGGCCGCCGCGTTCGCCGAGCTCCTCGACCGCTGGATCCAGGAGCATCCCGATCCCTACCTCGGCGCTCACTGGCCGACGTGAGCTCACCGGTCGCCCGCTACCCGCGATGTTGGCTGACGACTTGACTGACTCACGACTCACGACTCACGACTCACGGACCGCAGGATCTCGGCGATAGAAGGCCCGTAGAGGCAGA
>NZ_JBBEBZ010000060.1:0-1027 GCF_040882075.1 Nitriliruptor sp. | reverse complement strand
GCAGGACGTCCGCGGAGGAGACGAAGATCTGGATCGACGACAGGTCCCGGTCGGCAGCACCGGAGCGTTCGAGGTCGGCGTACATGGTGGGGACGGCGACCACGATGTTCGGGCGGTGGCGTTCGATGAGGTCGAGCGCTTCGTCGGCGTCGAAACGCACCCGACGGATGAGCGGGATACCCGCGGACAGGGCGGCCAGGAGCACCGAGAACCCCATGACGTGGGTGAGGGGGAGGCAGGCGAAGATGGCGTCACGGTCGCGGCGCAACGGCCCGAGGTCGGCACCCATCGGGACGACGGTCAACCGGCCGAGCGTGGACAGCAGCCCCTTCGAGGTCAGGGATGCCGCCTTCGGGACGCCGGTCGTCCCCGAGGTGGTGAGCAGGATCGAGGTCGCGCGAGGGTCGAGGTCGTCCGGCGCCGGGACCGGGTCCGCGCCGGCCGCCCGTCCCTCGACCTCGGAGATGCGCAGCAGCCGGAGCCGGTCGGGGATGCGGTCGACGACGTCGTCGTCGGCGACGACCGCGACGGCGTCGGTGGCCTGCGCGACCGCGTCCATCTCGTGCCCGGTCAGGCGGTGGTTGACCGGGATCGGCACCGCACCGAGCCGCGCCGATGCGAAGGCGTGCAGCGCGACATCGATGCGGTTGTCGCACACGATCATCACGCGATCGTCACATCCCACGCCGTGGTCGCGCTGCAACGCGGCGAGCCGGCCGACGGCATCCTCGATGTCGTAAAAGCTCCGGGTCTCGCCGTGGTGGGCGAACCCGGGTGCCGGCGTCGGGTCGACGACGGCGGGCCGGTCCCCGTAGCGCTCGGCGAGCACCGCGGTCAGCGCGCCGAGGTGGACACCGTCCCCACGAGCGAGAGCGAGCAGGTCCGAACGCGCCACAGGTGCCTCCTCCGGGTGGGCGCCGCACCGCGATGTGCTGGCGCCGCCCCGCGAACGACGCAGGGACGGTACGCCGGCGGGGAGCCCCGGAGGCTAGCCGAGCGGGTGAGCGCCCGGCCGACCGGCCCGGCC
>NZ_JBBEBZ010000059.1:0-5535 GCF_040882075.1 Nitriliruptor sp. | reverse complement strand
CTCTAGCCAACTGAGCTAACGCCCCGTGGTGCGCGCGGGAAGGTAGCACCCGCCCTCCAGGGCAGCGAACCCGCCTCAGTCGCCTTCCTCGCCCTCGGGCGGGAAGATCACGGTGACGACGGTCTGGGGTGCGTGCTCGAGCAGGTACTCGGTCCCGTGACCGAGGAACGGCTTGCCCTCGACGGCGCGGGAGCGCGCGCTGAGCACGATCAGATCGGAGCCGAGGTCCTGTGCTGCCGCCAGGATGGCCTCGGGCGTCACGGCACCCGTCCTCGCGCTCCCGGTGGCGTCCGCCCCGAACCGTGAGGCGCGTTGGACGGCCTGGTCGAGCACCGATCGCGCGGTCGACTCGGTCCCCGTCCCGCGCCCACCGACGTCGAGGGGGACCCGCTGCCCCGTGTCGCCGCCGCGGTCGCTGCGCGTCACGACGTGCACGAGATCGAGGTGCGCGTCGAGCCCAGCCGCGAGGACCGCACCGACCTCCTCAGCGGCACGGCCGGTGAGCACACCGGTCACCGGCACGAGGATCCGTCGCGCTGCCGTGACGTCGACCGCGCCTTCGGCACCGTGCCGGACGAGGAGCAGCGGGACCTTGCTGTGCGAGATGAGGAGCTGCAGGACGTTCGACAGCTCGTGGGTGTCGCGGAACTCCTCGGTCAGGCCCACGCCGACGAGCCCGTACCCGAGCTCGGCTTCGGCGAGGATCGCCTCCGCGGGATCGGTCGCCGTCCGCCGGCGACGCGCAGCGGTACGACGGGTGAACTGCGCCGCTGCTCCCCCGAGCGCCTCGTCGCAGCGGCACTCCTCAGGCGGTGCATCCGGATCGTGGACGGTCATGACGGTGACGACCGCCTCGGGCTGCAGCAGCAGGTCCAGCGTGGTCGCGACGACACCAGCGTTGACACCGCCGCGCGTGGGCAGCAACGCCCGACTCGTCGAGGCGATCACGCTCGCGTCGAGCACCTCCTCGCGTTCGAGCCGTGCTGCCTCGTCACCCTTCGGCCGGACGTCGCGGAGTGCTCGTCGGAGCAGCGGCGGCGCGACCAGCGAGGTGACGATCGCCATCATCACCACGATCGTGTACGCGTCGGTGCTGAAGACCCCCAGGCTGAAGGCGATGGTCGCGAGCACGATCTCCATGGCGCCACGGGCGTTGAGCCCGATCCCGATGGCCAGCCCGTCGCTCGTGGTCATCCCGCCGGCACGTGCGCCCACGTAGCTACCCACCAGCTTGGCGACGGTGGCAACGACGATGACGCCGACCGTCCACGCCAACCCCGACGGTGACGCGACCGCGCCGAGGTCGACGTAGATCCCGGCTGACGCGAAGAAGATCGGCGCGAACACGGCGGCGGCCAGCAGCTCGATCGTGCGGCGGACCTCCGGGTGCTGGTAGGGCGAGCGGCCGATGACGATGCCGGCCACGAACGCGCCGAGCACCGCCTCGACACCGATCGCCTGGGTGACGGTCGCGGCCACCAGCATGACCACGATGGTCACGGTGAGGGGGCCGCTGATCCCGGCGCTGACCTGTCGGGCGACGCGCAGCGAGGTGTCGGTGAGGCGCTGCCCGATCGTGAGCGCGAACGTGAAGAACGCCGCGATCGCCACGACGGTCACGATGCTCTGACCGAGCGCGAGCTGACCGGAGGCCACGATGCCGGACAGCGTCCCGAGCAGGATCCACCCGACGAGGTCGTTGACCATCGCCGCTGCGACCGTGACCTGCGCGATGTCGCGACGCATCAGATCGAGCTCGGTCAGGATGCGAGCGACGACCGGCAACGCCGAGATCGACATCGCGACGGCGATGAACGCCGCGAACGTGAACTGCGACCCGGCTGGCCCGACGAACGGGTCCCCCGGCATGAACCACCCGAGCGCGAACCCCATGACCAGTGGGACGATGAGGCTGCCGAGGGACACCGCCGCGGCCTGGCGACCGAGGCGGCGTAGGAGCCCGAGGTCGGTCTCGAACCCGGTCTCGAGCAGCAGCAGCGCGACCCCCACCCACGCGATCGTCAGGATCGGGGCACTCTCGGAGGTGGACCCCGGGAAGAGCCAACCGGCGGCGTCCGGCAGGAAGCGCCCGAAGACCGACGGGCCGATGAGCAGCCCAGCGAGCAGCTCACCGACGACCGCCGGTTGGCCCTGCCGCTTGAACAGCGAGCCGAGCCCCCGAGCGACGATCAGCAGGAAGGTGAACTGCGCCCAGAAGACGAGCAGATCGTGTTCGCCGAGTGGTTCGAGCAAGGGTCTCCAGCCGGACGTGAGCAGGGCGGACTCTACGGCCGACGGCCCTCCCGCGCCGCCGGTCGGTGTCACCCGCCGTACGCCATCGCTGGTGACGGCGGCGGGACGCGGCAACGGCCGACCCTAGGCTCGCCCGACCCGAGGTGAGTGAGGAGCTGCCGTGACCGAGGTGCTGTTCGACCGCGACGGGGACCGGTACGTGGCGACGGAGCTCGCGCGGGGTCCGTGGGACCCCGGTAGCTGCCACGGTGGTGCGCCGTCGGCCCTGCTCGCCGCCCTCATCGACACCAGCCCGTCGCTGGCACCGCTCCAGATCGTCCGGCTCACCTACGACATCATGCGACCCGTGCCGCTGGCACCCGTCAGGGCGGCCGTGCAGGTGATCCGCGAGGGCAAACGCGTCCAGGTCGTCGAAGCTGATCTGACCGGCGACGACGGGACCGAGCTCGTGCGGTGCCGGGCGCTCCGGGTCCGTTCCGGGCAGGTCGAGCTCCCGGCAGGAGCCGCGTACGACGACCCGCCTCCGACCCCGGGCCCACAGCAGGCGGCGACCGAGGTCGAACGAGCCGGCGATGAGTGGGGCACCGGGTTCTGGACCGCCGTCGAGGTCCGCCCGACCCTCGGCAGCGTGCTCGGCGCGCCGGGGCCGGGCACCGCGTGGTTCCGGCTCGGCGTCCCGATCGCCGAGGACGTCCCGACGACACCGATCGCCCGCGTCGCGGCCGCATCGGACTTCGGCAACGGGCTCGCGCCCCCGCTGGAGATCGACCGCTACCTCTACCTCAACCCGGACCTCACGGTGGACGTGCACCGGCTCCCGGTCGGCGAGTGGGTCGCGCTCGACTCACGATCGGTCGCGCAGCCGGCCGGTGTGGGGCTGACCACCTCGACGCTGTACGACGAGGCGGGCCGGATCGGGACCGCGATGCAGTCCCTCTACATCGAGGCCCGCTGAGCGGTCGGCGTCGTCCCACGCGAGCTCGCCCGGCGCCAGGTGAGCGCTGCTCCCGCGGCCAGGAGCACCAGGCCGGCCGTGATCGGGCCCATCGGACCGGTGACCGGCAACGGCCGGTCAGCGGCCTCACCACCTCCGGTGCCCTCCCCGCCGGTAGCGGGCGGCGCGTTCTCGCCGTCAC
The DNA here is from genome assembly GCF_040882075.1 of Nitriliruptor sp. Lineage (NCBI taxonomy): Bacteria > Bacillati > Actinomycetota > Nitriliruptoria > Nitriliruptorales > Nitriliruptoraceae > Nitriliruptor > Nitriliruptor sp. Next base: position 2,146 of record NZ_JBBEBZ010000059.1, on the reverse strand, counting down.
CGGCACCGGCACCGGCACCGTCGTCAGGCGATGTCGCCCCGGTGAGGAAGACGGGGTTGGCGAGGGTGGATGGGAAGCGCAGCACGTCGGCGTCGGCGGGGACGTCGAGGGGGAGATCGGCGAGCTGGTCCGGCAGCGCCACCCCGTCGACGATCTCGACCGCGCGGATGGTCTCCACGCGGACCCAGGTGCCGAGCGGACCCTCGCCGGCTGGATCCCGTTCGATCGGCACGGTGGCGGTGAACGGATCGCTCGTCACCTCGATCGCCGGCCCGTGACGCTGACCGTTGCGGATGAGCACGATGGTGTCCCCCACACCACCGGTGACGGTGATGGCCAGGTCAGCAGCGTCGGCCGCGAGGTCGTCGCCGATCCCGGCGGTGGATCCGTCGTCAGCCGTCGCGACGATGTCCAGCTCGGGACTGCGCAGCGCGCCGAGGCTGCGGACGTAGGCCCGCCCGGAGCGCAGGCCCTCGGCGAGTGCCGGACGCGACAGTTCGTCGGCGAGGATCGCGGTCGCTGACGACCCGATGCCGACGCGATCACGTTCGTCCTCGGGTTCGTTGGCCTTCGAGTCGGACCCGCTGACGGCCGTGATCCGGAACCCGGCCTGGAGCAGCTCGTCCCACCCTTCGATGGCGGTACGCAGGAACGGGTTGGCGATGCGAGCTCCCGGGTCGAAGGGGATGCCGGCCTCGGCGCTCGTGGCGAGCACGGGACCCGTCAGCACCTCGATCGTGTCGACGCGGGACCAGTCGGTCACGTCGCCGAGCGTGTACTCGCACCCACGGCAGAAGCTGGCGAACAGCGGTCCCGAGAAGGTGGTGGGGTGGGCGACGCCGAACAGCGCACCGTCCGCGAGCGTCCGGTCCTGGATCGCGACCATCGACACGTCCTCGAACCCGTGGCGGTACTCGAGCACGGACCGGGTCTCGCCGAGCACGATGGCGTGACCGAAGTAGGTGATGACCTCGCGGCCGGGCCACAGCAACAGGTCGGGGTTGCGTGCCTGCACCGGACCGAGCTCGTCCCAGTGCTGCCCGGTCACGTACTCGGTGACCGGCAGAACCTCGAGCCCGGCCACCCGGGCTTGTTCGACGATGTCGTCCCACTCTGGGGCATCGCCCGCCGAGTGGTAGCCGTGGACGTGCAGGTCCGCGTGGTACCAGCCAGGGTCGGGATCGACGACGAGGCTCGGGTCCACCGGCGCGGAGCGGAACGGGGCCCCGACCTCGGGGTCCACGCAGGTGATCGCCGCCTCCCAGGTCGCGCCACTCGGGGCGACGGCGGCGATCCCGAGCTCGAGCCACCACGTACCGGGCTCGACCGGGGCGGGTCGGTAGCCCCGCCCCCGACCCTCGGTTCCCTGAAGTCCTGCTCTCGATCCTGGAGGGCATCGTGGAGCAGGTAGTCGAGGGCCTCAGGGCATGAGGCGAACTCCTCCCGACCGTGACCGTTCTGGGCGTGGTGGATCTGCTGCCGCTCTCAGCCGGTATGACGGATTCCGGCTCGCTCTGTGCCTGGGTACAGCGATGCCAGTAGCCGGTTTGGTGGTGGTTCCGGCACCCGCTGTCCCCCTCAGGACTACGCTGCATTGACGTCATGGGAGGAACACCTTGACCGACGGAGGCTTCTACACGGCCGGTGAAGCCGCAGAGCTGACCCACGTGCCCCGCTCCACGGTCCACTACTGGGTCCGCACGGGGCTCGTCGAGCCGTCCGTGTCGCTTGCCCGGCCGATGCTCTTTTCGTTCCTCGACCTTCGCGATCTGGTGGTGATCGACAGGCTCCGCGGCCAGCTTCCGACCCAGACCATCCGGCGTGCCGTCGACTGGCTCCGGACGGTTGCCGACGTGCAGCACATCGTCCACGCCGAGTGCCGAGCGAGTGGCCGCGAGATCGTCTGGACTCCGACAGACGACCCGCAGGCCGAGGTGCTCGCGAGCCGCGGCGGCCAGATCCTCCTGACGCTTGACGAGGTCTGGAAGAAGCTGAACGCAGAGGTCCGTGACGGTGAGGTCATCGCCCTACATCCCGCCGCCCACATCGACATCGACCCAAACGTCCGTGGAGGGACCCCGGTGGTGTCCGGGACGCGGACGCCGACGGTACTGGTAGCCGAGCTGGTCGATGGTGGCCTGAGTCC
>NZ_JBBEBZ010000058.1:0-1032 GCF_040882075.1 Nitriliruptor sp. | reverse complement strand
TGTGGGCTTTCAGGAGGTTGTCCATTCGGACCGGACCGAGGAGACTGGAGTTACCAAGCTTCAGCACTCACCGGAGGGTCCGAATGAACATCCACAAGAATGCCCGTCTGACGCCGCTGCGTCGAGAGGAGATGGCGCGGGCCGTCATTGAAGGCGGTCTTTCCAAAGCCCATGCGGGGCGGACGTATGGTGTGTCGGCCAAGATCGTGGCGCGCTGGGTCGAGCGTTTCAAGGCCGAAGGACGCGGCGGCATGACCGACCGCTCGTCCCGGCCCCATGTCATGCCCGGCATGACCGAACAGCCGGTGGCCGAGCGCATCGTGGCCTTGCGCCGTCAGCGCTGGACCGGCAGTCACATCGCGATCGAGGTCGGCGTTTCGCCGGCCACCGTCAGCCGGGTCTTGAAGCGGGCGGGGCTGTCGCGCCTCAGGGACCTCGAGCCGGCCGAGCCGGTCAAACGCTATGAACGCGAACATCCCGGCGAGATGATCCACATCGACATCAAGAAGCTCGGCCGGTTCGAGCGCATCGGCCACCGCATCACCGGCGATCCGCAACAGGGCAAGTCGCGCGGCGCCGGCTGGGAGTTCGTCCATGTCTGCATCGACGACGCCTCCCGCGTCGCCTTCAGCCAGATCCTGCCCGACGAACGCAAGGAGAGCGCCGTCGCCTTCCTCGAGGCCGCTGTGGCCTACTATGCCAGCCTCGGCGTCACCGTCACCCGCGTCATGACCGACAACGGCTCATGCTACCGCTCGAAAGCCTTCGCCAAAGCCTGTCGCGACCTCGGCCTCAAGCATGTCAGGACAAGGCCCTATACGCCAAGGACCAACGGCAAGGCCGAGCGCTTCATCCAGACGGCCCTGCGCGAATGGGCTTACGCAGTGGCATATCCGACCTCACGACACCGCGCCGCCCAACTGCCGACCTGGCTCCACCGATACAATTGGCATCGTCCTCACGGCAGCCTAAACTCGAAACCGCCAATCAGTCGCCTCGGGCTGACCCAGGACAACCTGTTGAGGCTCCACA
>NZ_JBBEBZ010000057.1:0-5564 GCF_040882075.1 Nitriliruptor sp. | reverse complement strand
CGTCGAAGAAACCGCCATCGTCGTAATCGCTGAAGAGATCACCCACAGGTGCCGACCATAGTGAAGGCTCCCCGCCGCCGACGGTGTGGGGGTTGCACGGTCGGACGAGGTTCGGTCGGTAGCGTCCGAGGAGGCCAGGAGGGTGGTCGGTGGCACGCAGCGCAGCCGCAGGGAGCTGGTCGGTGACCGCTGGCCTCGCGCGTTCAACCCGCGCCGAGCTCGACCTCGCCTGGCAACACCGCGAGGTCCTGGTCGCCGCCGCGACCACGCTGGTCACCACGGCTGGCCACGATCCGGACCTCGGTGTGTGCGCCGCCGCGGATTGCGGTCTGGCGACGTTGAGCCCCGACCCGGCCCTCTGCGGCGTCGCCGATCGGCTCGCGCGCGTCCCGGGTGCTCCGCCCGGGGTCCACGACCTGCCCGTCGAGGTGGCGCTCGCCGGCTTCCTGGCGGCGCTGACCGCCGCGGCCGACGCGATCCGTCACTGTCGGCAGGCCGAACACATCGGGTCGAGCTGCTGGTTCAGCCCGGTCGCCGGCCTCGATGGCTGCGGCGACGTGCTGCGTCTGCTCCACCGCTGCGGGTGAGCGCTAGCGACGCTCGTCGCTGAACGCGCGCCCCTCGTCCGGCGAGGTGGCATCCGGTTCGACCGCCGCATCGACGGCCGCCGCCGTCACGTCCAGCACCAGCGCGGACCAGGTCGCCCCGAACGCTTCGTTCGCATCGTCACCGCGGAGCACCGCGAGGGCTTGGAAGGCCGCGTCCCACCCGAACTCGTCGACGAGCACGCGCGCCGCATCCGCCGGCGTCACGGTGGCGAGGACGGCTCGCGCCACGCCCATCACCGTCGTCAGTCGGGGCTCGGTCACGGCTCGCTCCTCGGACATCTGGGCCGGTCCGGCCCGCGTCGATGGGTGCAACGAGTCCGGAGGCCGACGGTGACGCTCCGACGGACACTTCTCCGTCAAGCTCGGCCGTCGTCGTGCCGATGGAGTGGTCACGGACGCGACCAGCGCGGCCGACCGGCCCCGGGGGGCCCGCGGAGACGACAGGCGGCGGCGGTGCACGAGGACGGGCTGCTCAGGTGGACCGGTACCGGCCACGAGTCGGTGTCCGTGATGCGGTCGGCACCGGAGGGTGTGGCGGTGCCCACCAGCGATCGCGAACGTCCCCGGGTCGGGGTGGCCGAACACCGCGAGGACGTCCTACGCCGGCTGCTGCTCCTCGGCCTGTCCCCTCGCCTGCTGCGTGCGCTGCTGCCGGAGTTCCGGAGCACGATCAACCGGCTCGCCGCCACCTCCGGAACCGCTGCCTCCTGAGCCGTCGGCTCCGGGTCGGCCAGTGGCTGTGGCAGGCTCGCCCGCCGCGCGGCGTCGTCCGCGCCAGGCGGATGGGAGCGACGTGACCGAGCAGAGGCCGACCGGACCGCTCGACGGCAGGACGGTGTTGGTCACCGGGGGCTCGCGCGGGCTCGGCGCCGCCACGGCCCGGCGCCTCGCGCGCAACGGTGCGCGCGTGATCGTCACCTACCGCTCGCGGGCCGACGAGGCGGCCAGGGTCGTCGCCGACTGCTCCGAGCACACCGCGGGTGCCCGAGCCGAACAGCTCGACCTGCTCGAGGAGGACTCGGTACGTGCGCTGTTCGAGCGCATCACCGAGCGGGACGGGCACCTCGACGTGGTGATCGCCAACGCGGCTGCCACGGCCTTCAAACCGCTGCTCGAGCTCAAGATGCACCAGATCGACAAGACCTTCGCGATCTCCATCCGGCACTTCCTGCTGATCGCCCAGCTCGCCTTCCCCCTCCTGCAGCCACGGGGGGGTCGCATCGTGGCGATCAGCGGCGCGGACACCGTCGGCTACATCCCGGGGCACGGGCTGCTGGCGGCCGCCAAAGCGGGCATGGAGACCCTGGTCCGTTACCTGGCGTGCGAGCTCGGCCCCCAAGGGGTCACCGCGGTCGGGGTGCTGCCCGGCTACATCGACACCGACTCGATCAAGCTGATGACGGGGCCGTTCCACGAGAAGCTGGTCGCCGCCGAGGAGGTGACCCACCCCCTGCGGAAGGCGGCGACCCCGGACGACGCCTCCGAGGCCGTGGTGCTGGTCTGCCTACCGGAGGCGCGGTGGCTCAACGGACAGGTGATCCAGAACGACGGCGGGGGGCTGTTCGCCCACATGGCACGGTTCGGGCAGGCGTGGGCGATGCTCCCCGACGAGGCGGTCATGCCCGACGTCACCGGCGCCCCGATGTTGGGTGGCGAGACCGCGCCGAAGGATCACAACTGACCCGTGCCCAGCCGCCGCGACACGACGGTCAGGCCGGCGCTCCGAGCTCGCCACCGAGCCGCGGCGCGGGTGCCAACTGCCGGAGCCGCCAGGCCAACCCGGTCCGCCGGTCGCTCGGACGGTCGTGCCGGGCCGCCGCGCGCAGGGCGTCGGCCTGCCCGACCACGATCAGCGCCCGCTGCGCCCGGGTGACGGCCGTGTACGCCAGGTTCCGCCACAGCATCGCGCGGTGCGAGCGGTCGCACACGAGCACGACGACCGGCCACTCACCACCTTGGGACTTGTGCACCGTGACGCACCACGCGGCGGTGAGCTCGCGGACCTGGTCACGGCCGTAGGTCACCTCGCCACGCGGGAAGGCCACCCGGAGCTCCCCCTTGCGTCGGGACAGATCGACCACGCGTCCGACGTCGCCGTTCGCCACATCGAGCTCGGGGTCGTTGCGGGTCTGCATGACGCGGTCACCGACGTGGAAGCCCCCGACGTCCGGCCGACCGTCGGGGGGGTTGAGGCGCGCCTTCAGCGCGGCGTTCAGCGCGTCGACGCCGACCGGTCCGCGGTAGACGGGCGCCAGGACCTGGACGTCGTCGAGCTCGACACCGAAGTACTCGGGTGCGCGCTCGGCCACGGTCCGCACCACCCGGTCGGCGACGGCGTCGCGACGCGGTTCCTCGGCGAGGAAGACGTCCCCGTCGATCCCCTGGAGCGCACCGATCTCCCCGGCCAGCAGCTCCCGCGCAAGCCCGACGATGCGGCTGCCCGCCGCCTGGCGGTGGACCTCGGTCAGCGACGTCGACGGGACCACGTCGCTACGGAGCACGTCGCGCAACACGTCGCCGGGGGCGACCGATGGGAGCTGATCGGGATCACCGACCAGCAGCAGGTGGGCACCGTCGCGGACGGCGGAGACGAGGCGTTCGGCGAGCCAGGTGTCGCACATCGACACCTCGTCGACCACGAGCAGGTCGTGGGGTAGCTGTTCGAACCGGCCGTACCGGAACGCGAACCCTCCCCCGGAGGTCGGTCGCGCCTCGAGGAGGCGGTGCACCGTCGTCGCGGGGCGACCCACCAGCTCCTCGAGACGCTTCGCCGCGCGGCCGGTGGGGGCGCAGAGCGCGACCTCGAGCCCGACCTCCTCGGCCGCGGCGACGACCTCCTGGACCGTGCGCGTCTTGCCCGTCCCCGGCCCACCGGTCAGCACCGACACCGGTGAGCGGAAGGCGAGCCGGACCGCGTCGGCCTGCCCGGCTGTCAGCTCGTTGGACGGGTCGACGTCGTCGGCGTGAGGGACCAGGCGCGGACGTTCCGCGGCCAGCAGGCGGACGAGCCCGGCGGCGAGGTCCGCCTCGGCACGGAAGGCCTCGGGCGGGGCCACCACGTCCTGGCCATCGACGCGTTCGACGGCGAGGGAGCTGTCCGCGACGGCGCCGTCGATGCCCGCTGCAGCGAGGACCGCGTCGACCTTGAGGAGCCGTGCCGTGGCCTGCGTGCAGACCTCGCGCGGCAGGTGCTGGTGTCCGTCCTGACGTCGGGCGGCCGTGACCGCGGCCAGGGCGCCGGCGGCCAGCCGACGGGGATCGGTCGGTGGAACGCCGAGGTGGCGCGCGAGGTCGTCGGCGTGGGCGAAGCGCACGCGGTCGGCGGCCAGCAGCGCGTACGGATCCTCACGGGCGATGCGGGCGGCATCGCCGGCGAACCGGGCGTGGGCGGCCCGCACAGCGTCGAGCGGCCAACCCGCGGGCTCCACGAGCCGGACGAGCTCGCCGAGGGCCTGCCCGGCCACCCACTGTCCGTGCAGCTGGTCGGCCTGGTCGGGGCTCAGCCCGGCTTCCGAGACCAGGCGGGCGGGTTCGTGCTCGATCACCCGGCCGGCACCGTCACCGAACGTGGTCACCACCCGCTCGCGGGTCCGCAGCGGCACCTCGGAGAAGCGTTCCGAGGCCAGGAAGCTCCGCACACCCGCGGCCGTCGTCGGCGCCACCTGCTCGTAGTAGGTCGCTTCGAAGGTCAGCCCGTACCGGGGGTGGTCACGCCAGCGGCCGACCAGCTTGACCGTCTGCCCCTCGACGAGGTCGGAGAGCGGTCCGGTGCACCGGGCACCGTCACCCTCCTCACGGGCCGGATGCTCGGCGGCGCCACCAGCCTCGGGCGCGAGCTCGACCACGCCGAAGCCGGTGTCCTCGTCGACGTAGACGACGCCGAGGACCTCGCCCACGAGCTCGGCGTCGGCGTGGAGCAGCTGGGCGGGCACCGGGATCGGCCTCGAGGGAGCGGTTGGTCGGGAGCGGATCGACCGTAGCTGGTGGGTGTGGTGGTTCCGCGTGGGTGCGACCGCGCCGGGAGCGCCCCAGCACGGCCGGTCCGTACGCTGCCCCGGTGGAACTCCGGGTCCTCCTCGCGATCGCGGTGCTGGTGCTGCTCGTGCGCGTCGCACGGGTCAGCTGGCGGCACCGCCGCCTGAGCGTCGCCATCTGGCGTGCGGTGCGCTGGCACCACCTGATCGGCGGCGCCGTCCTGCTCGTCGTCGTCGGCAGCACCGCCCTCGCGCTGGTGGCGTTCGTGCCGGGCGCCGACCTCGGCCTCGGCAGGCTCATCGGAACGTCGGTGAACGTGGTCTTCACCCCGCTCGAGGAGGGGCTCGCGCTCGCGGGTCCGCCGAGCGCCACCGGCCCCGACTGGGCGTTGATCGTCGGCGCGAGCGGCTTCCTCGCCCCGTTGGCCCTCCTGCTCCCCTGGCTCGCCTTCATCGAGGAGGAGCTGTTCCGCGCCGGGCTCGAGACCGCCTCCTGGCCCGAGGTCGCCCCCGCCAGCCTCGTGTTCGGGGCGGTCCACCTCCTCGTGCTCGTGCCGATCGGGGCTGCCGCCGCCATCGGGATGGCTGGGTTCGCGTACGCGTTGGCCTACCGCCGAGCGCACCGCGAGGGACGCGCCGACCGGGTGCCGGTGGTGGCGCTGCGGACCTACCGGCCGACGCGCCGTTCGCGCACCGCTGCGCAGGCGTACCGACGCACCGCCGTCGACACCCCCGGCGCGGTCGACGCCGACACGTCGCCGGAGCTCGCCCAGGCCACCGGGATCTTCGCGGCAGCCGTCTGGCACACGACGTTCAACACGATGGTGGTGGTGGTCCTGTGGGTGTCGCTGGTGATGTCCGCGTTCGGCCGTTAGCCCGATCAACGTGCCCCAGGTGATCGCGTCGGGGAGCGCCCGCCACCCCGTGCGTAACGGGCGTTGCCTACTGGCTCGGCCCGCCCCGTCCTCGGCTTGCGGGGTCC
>NZ_JBBEBZ010000056.1:0-5596 GCF_040882075.1 Nitriliruptor sp. | reverse complement strand
ACTTAGGGCCAGCCGAGCCCATCGAGATCGTCGTCGTCCAGACCGAGGTGGTCGGCGACCTCGTGCACGACCGCGAGCTGGATCAGCTCGGTGAGGTCGGCGCGGGACAGCGCTCGCGCCTCGAGCGGACGTCGGAACACGGTGAGGCGCGCCGGTGCGGGGTGGGCCGCATCCGCGGCGGTCGCCGCTCCCCGAGCGTAGCGGGCGAGCGGGACCTGGCCCGCACCGTCCACGTCCGGTCCGGGGACCTCCTCGATCGCGAGGGCCACGCCGTCGAGGTGGGCGAGCAGGGGTGGCGGCAGCGCGCCGAGCGCGTCGACCACGATCCGCTCGAAGCGGTCGCGGCCGTGCACGCGGTGACCGTCGACCGGGCGGCGTCGGCGGTCGACGTCGGCGCGGCGGTGGCGCGCGTGGCGGTCGTCCCTCACGGTGTGGACCGTAGCTGGCCCCGTGGAGGCCCGGACCGTCGTCCGGGTACGGGGTCGCGGCGCGGCCTCGAACGACAACACCGGCTTGGGTGCGGCCGGGTGCCCAAGACGGGTGTGCGACCGTGGCGGGTGCTTGCCGGAACACACCGTTGTGGTTTAGCGTCCGCCACATGGCTGACTCCTCCGCGGTGCCGTCGTCCTCCACCCCCCGCTCGCGGGTGGTCCGCTCGCTGGCGCGCGCCGCAGAGCGGCCCTGTTCGCGGCCCGGGTGCCCCGCGCCGGCCCGTGCGACGTTGACGTTCTCGTACGCGACCGCCCAGGCCTTGGTCGAGCGCCTCAGCGACGAGCCGGATCCGCAGCGCTACGACCTGTGCTCCCGTCACGCGAGCCGGACCGAACCGCCGCGTGGGTGGGGCCTCGAGGATCGGCGCCCGGTCGAGGATCGGTCCGAGCCGGAAGCACCCCCGGTCCCGTCCCGTGACCTCGGCAGCGACGCGACCGTGGCGGTGCTCGCTGCCGCGCTCCGCGCCGTCCCGGACGCCCGCACGGTGCAGGTGGACCTCGACGGTGGCCTCGCCAGGGTCGAGCCGCGGACCGAGCTCGACGCCGCCGCACCACGTCGTCGGCGATCGGTGGTCGACACGCTGCTGGCAGCTCCGGTGATCGAGGCGCCGGCTGCGGCCGAACCGCGTCGCGACACCCGGGACAAGCCGACGATCGAGCTGCCGGCCGTCCGCACCCCCCGCCGCGTGCCGGCCGCGGGTGAGCGCGGGCCCGCCACCGACTGGTAGTCGGGGCGTCGGTCCCACCGGGGCCGATCGACGGGTGCGGCGACGACCGTGCCCCCGCTCGCCTCGGGGCGCCGTCTGCGTCCGGGTGATCTCCCACACGGAGGGAACGTTCGACCTCGACTTCACCTCAAGGGTTGACCGTTGCGGTTGTGGTTCCTTGGGTGCCGATGGGAGCCCAAGTACGGTCCCGCGGACCGGCGAGGAGGGCGGGGCGTGGCCATCGATCGTGAGCTCGTCACCGCCGTCCGGCGGCTCGACGAGTTCGAGCTGCGCCAGCTGCTGCTGCTCGTGCGCGGGCTGTTGGTGCACGTGGACGGCCACCCGGAACCGGCTCGGGAACCGGACCTGCCAGCGACCCTCCGCTACCGCCAGGAGCAGGTCCGTTGCGGCAAGTCGTCCTGCACCTCCTGCCCACACGGGCCCTACTGGTACGCGTACTGGAAGGAGGACGGCCGCACCCGGAAGCGGTACATCGGCCGCCACCTGCCAGGTGAGCCGTTGGAGCCGGTCGTGCCGGATCTGCCCGAGCGCGCCGGACCGGCTGCGGTGGTGACCGGCGGGCGCCGACCGGCGGGGGCCGGCGCCGAGGGGCGCGAGTAGGCTCCGCCGCTCGTCGACCCGAGGACGCGTCCGTGCCACACGATCCGGCCGTGCTCGATGCGGTGGTCAAGGCCTACGACATCCGCGGTCTGACCGCGTCGCAGCTGACGCCCGAAGTGGTGTACGACCTCGGTGCTGCCGCTGCCTCGATCGTCGCCGACGACGGACCGTTCCTGATCGGTCGGGACATGCGGCCGTCCTCGCCCGACCTGGTGGACGCGTTCGCCCGTGGGCTGCAGGGGCAGGGCGTCGACGTGATCGACCTCGGGCTCGCGTCGACCGACCTCGTCTCCTACGCCTCGGGCGAGCTCGGCGCCCCGGCGGCGATGTTCACCGCCAGCCACAACCCGGCCGGTTACAACGGGATCAAGCTCTGCCGCGCCGACGCCGCCCCCGTCGCCATCGATTCGGGGCTCGCGGAGCTGCGTGACCTGGTGCTCGCCGGGGTGCCCGCGGCGTTGCCGGAGGAGAGCCGCGGGCAGCGCACCGAGCGGGACCTGCTCGAGCCGTTCGCCGCGCACGTCCGCGGCTTCATCGATGTCGACGTGCTCGGGCCGGTCCGGGTCGCCGTCGACGCGGGCAACGGCATGGCTGGGCACGTGTGGCCCGCCGTGGTGGCCGGCCTGCCCATCGAGACCACCCCGCTCTTCTTCGAACTCGACGGCACGTTCCCCAACCACCCCGCGAACCCGCTGGAGCCCGCCAACCTCGTCGACCTCCAGCGCGTGGTCCGCGAGGGCGGCCACGCGCTCGGGCTGGCGTTCGACGGCGACGCCGATCGGGTGTTCGCCGTCGACGAGCACGGCCGGCCCGTGGCCTCCGCGCTGATCGGCGCCGTCGTGGCCGACCGGCTCCTGCGCGCGCACCCCGGTGAGACCATCCTGCACAACCTCATCTGCTCGCGGGTGGTGCCGGAGACCATCGAGGCGGCGGGCGGCACCGCGGTGCGGACCCGGGTCGGGCACTCGTTCATCAAGCGCCGGATGGCCGAGACCGGCGCCATCTACGCGGTCGAGCACTCCGGTCACTTCTACTTCCGCGACCACCACCGTGCGGACTCGGGGCTGGTGGCGGCTCTGGTGCTTCTCGAAGCCGTCGCGGACGCCGGGGTGCCGCTCTCCGAGGTCGTCGCGCCCTACGACCGCTACCCCTCGTCGGGCGAGCTCAACTTCACCGTCGACGATCCGCAGGCCCGGGTGGATGCCGTGGCCTCGGCCTTCGCCGGCCGCGGGGCGAGCGACCGCGAGGACGGTCTGACGGTCGTGCTCGACGACGGCTGGTTCAACCTGCGACCCTCCAACACCGAGCCGCTGCTGCGGCTGAACGTGGAGGGCGACGACGACGCCGCGCTCTCGCGGCTCCGCGACGAGGTGACGTCCCACCTCCTCGCCCCGGTCTGACCCGAACGACAGGAGGCACCCCGTGGCCCTCGACGAGCGGTTGCTCGACATCCTGGTCTGTCCCGACTGCCACGAGCCGGTCGAGCACAAGGAGCGCCGGCACGTGCTGGTCTGCACCGGCTGTGGCCTGACCTACCCGGTGCGCGACGGCATCCCGGTCATGCTCGTGGACGAGGCGACGCGGCCCCGCCAGCGCAGCAGCGACTGAACCCCCGCCACCCCGTCCCTCCAGCGAGGAGTCACCGACCGTGAGCAACGAACGCACCACCGCCGCCCTCCGTGCCCGCCTCGATGGGCGCGAACCCGAGGTCCTGCTGACGCTCGGCTCGGGTCTCGGGGGGGTCGCCGATGCGGTCGAGGACGCCGTCGTCATCGACGTGCTCGACCTGCCCGGCACGGCCGCGTCCACAGTCCCGGGCCACACCGCCCGGCTGGTCTGCGGCAAGCTCGCGGGCCGCGAGGTCCTCGTCCAGGCGGGCCGCATCCACCTGTACGAGGGACACAGCGCCCACGACGTGACCCGGCTGGTGCGGGTGGCCGCGCAGCTCGGGGTCTCGACCTTCGTGGTGACCAACGCGGCCGGCGGCATCGTCGACACCTTCACGCCAGGTGACCTGATGGTGATCGACGACCACCTCAACCTGACCGGCACGTCGCCGCTGACCGGTCTCCTGCGGGACGGCGCACCGCGCTTCGTCGACATGGCCGGCGCCTACGACGCCGCTCTGCGGGAGCTCGCGCACGAGGTCGCTGGTGGTCTCGGCCTCACGATGCAGCGGGGCGTCTACGCCGGGCTGGTCGGCCCGACCTACGAGACCCCGGCCGAGGTGGCGATGCTCCGCACGCTCGGTGCGCACGCGGTCGGGATGTCGACCGTCAACGAGGTCATCGCGGCGCGTGACGAGGGGCTGCGCGTGCTCGGCTTCTCCTCGGTGACCAACGTGCACGGTGAGGGTGTCGCCACCTCCCACGCCGAGGTGATCGAGGTCGGTGCCCGGGCCGCGCAGGATCTCGAGCGGGTGCTGTTCGGCGTGCTCGAGCGTTCCGACGAGGCCTCCTGAGACCCGTTCCTCCACAGGACGTCGCCGGCTCGACCCTGCGCGGGCCGTCGCGGCGGGCAGGCTGACGCAGCCCGCGGTGGTCGCGGGCCGCTGCGACCGGGAGGGCGCTGCCATCGGGCCGTTCGTCGCCGTGCTCGAGCTGCTCGCTCCCGTCCGGTGCTTGGCGTGCCGGCGCCGCGGCACGTCGCTCGACGGGGTCTGGTGTGGGCGCTGCGCCCGGGACCTCCCACTGGCGGCGTCACCCGCCTGCCCGCGCTGCGCGGGGCCGCGGACGGTCGGCCACGGTTGTTGGCCAGCGGACGCGCCGATCGTCTCGACCGTCGCCGTCGCCGACTACCGGGGACCGGTCGCGGCGGCGGTCGTGGCGGCCAAGCTGTCGGGTGCCCACGCGGCGTGGCCGGCGCTCGGGACCCGGCTCGCGGACCGGGTCGCGCGTGCACGACCTGCAGCCGATGTCGTGACGTGGGTGGCGACCGGTGCCGACCGCGTGCGACGCCGGGGCGTCGATCACGCGGCCGTCCTCGCCGATCAGGTGGCCCGCGCGACGGGTCTGCCACAACTGGCGTTGTTGACGGCGGTGCGGTCCGGTGGTCGCGAACGTCAGCACGCCGTCCGGCCGCTCCCGGGCACGGTGGTCCTACTGGTCGACGACGTGCTCACCACCGGACGCACCGCGGTGGGCGCGGCCGAGGCGCTGCTCGCTGCGGGGGCGGGCGCGGTCCACCTCGCGGTCCTGGCCCGTGCCGGCGACCACCCGCTCGTCGGTGCGGTCGATCCCGCCGGCGCGAGGGACGAAGGTCGGCTCCCAACGGGGGCCGAAGGTCGCCGTCGCGCCGAGCCGGATGACCCCCGAGCGAGCGGTCACCGACCCCGGGGCGTGTGACACCGGGCGGGCACCTGACGTCGACGCTGGTGAGCACTAGCGTCGACCGGACCCACCTGGGCCGGGTGCTGCGGACCACCCCGACCCCGCCACCACCCGACGGCCCCGGGCCAGGCGTGGCTGCCGCGGTGCGACCCCGTACCCCGGACACCGGCTGCGCACGGGCCGGCCCACCCGACGTCCGTCCTCCGGGACGCCCGCCGGGGCCACACGATCCGGACCGGGCGTGACCGAGGTGCCGACCAGGCACCGGTCCGCGCCAGCCGGCGCGGACGACGAGGAGGCCCCAGGTGAGGATCACGGTCAAGGGCAAGAACATCGACGTGCCGTCGGAGGTGCGTGACGAGGCCATCGCGAAGCTGTCGCGGGTCCGGCGCTACTTCGACCGGTTCATCGACATGGAGGTGGTGTTCTCCGAGGAGGTCAACCCCCG
>NZ_JBBEBZ010000055.1:0-1057 GCF_040882075.1 Nitriliruptor sp. | reverse complement strand
TCGGTGATGGGCACGGTGGTCAGCTCTCGCAGCGGGTGGCGAGAGCGTCGCCGTCGACGGCCAGGGAGTCGAGGACCTCGTCCGCATCGAAGGCTGCACCCGCGAGCGGGACGTTGATCTCGACGAGCACGAGCACGTCGTCCCGCTGTCCGTAGATGGCCTCGGTCACGAAGTCGGGATCCTCGCCTTCGCGGCCGGAGCCGAGGTCGAGGGTGACGCGGCGGGCCCGATCGAGCCCGTCGATGTCCGGTTCGGTCTCGCGCTCCCGGGCGCCGGTGACCACGAGACTGCCACGCGGCTGGCCCACCACGCCGACGAGGGTGTCGAGCCCCCGTTCGTCGCAGCCGACGATCACCTGGACGAGCCGCAGGCGCCGGTCGGGGTCGACGAACCGGGTGTTGAGCACGAGCGGTGGCTCGGCCGGCTCGTCGATCCGCTCCCACCCGTCCGGGACGGCGATCCGGAGGTCGCCGACGGTGGCCCGGCCGGCGTCGTCACGGTCCGGCTCACCAGCGCACGCGGCGAGAGCGAGGGCGAGCGCGACCACCGCGACGGCGGGTGCGCGGCGGGGTGCGGTCACGGCGATCCTCCGAGGGCGGACGCGGAGGGCCCCCGCACGAGGCGGGGGCCCTCCGTCAGCACGGGCGCGCGGTCAGCTGGTGAGCAGCGGCGCGATGACGAGGCTGACGATCGCCATCACGTTGATGAGGATGTTCATCGACGGGCCCGAGGTGTCCTTGAGCGGATCACCGACGGTGTCACCGACGACGTTGGCGGCGTGGGTGTCCGAACCCTTGCCGCCGTGGTTGCCCTGCTCGACGTACTTCTTGGCGTTGTCCCAGGCCCCACCAGCGTTGGCCATCGTGAGCGCGAGGAGCACGCCGGCGATCAGCGCACCGCCGAGCATGCCGCCCAGCGTCTGCGCGCCGAAGGCGAAGCCGACCACGACCGGCGCGAGGACCGCGATGGCCGCCGGCAGGATCATCTTCTTGGTCGCCGCCCTGGTGGCGATGTCGACGCAGCGGACCGCGTCCGGCTCGGCCTTGCCCTCGAGCAG
>NZ_JBBEBZ010000054.1:0-5765 GCF_040882075.1 Nitriliruptor sp. | reverse complement strand
GCCGCGGCCCTCGGGGAGGACGGCGAGACGCGGGCGCTGCCGTTGCACGCGTGACCTGTCCGTCTGGCTCGGTCCCGGTCCGGATCAGTAGACGTCGCGGTCGTCCACGACCCGGGTGGTCTCCGTGGCCCGGCCGCGACGCTGGGCGACGACGAGACCGAAGATGAGACCGATGATGCCGCCGACCATCAGGATGTACCCGATGATCTGGATGCTGATCCCGGCGATGTCGAAGCTGACCGCGAACGCGAGGATCGCGCCGACGATGATGAGGGCGATGCTTCCACCGATGGTCATCGGGAGGCTCCTCGTACGTGGGGGACCGGCGGCGCCGGTCGAACTTCGGTGAGCGTCGTGCTCGCCCGACCCCGTGTCAACGACCCGCTGCGTCCCTTCGGCCGACCGGTGTCCCGACCGGGGGTCACCGTCCGGCGGATCCGAGGCTGCGGACGAGCTCGACGAAGTGTTCGCCGCGGTGGACGAAGTCCCGGTGGGTGCCGAAGGACGGGGCGGCGGGGGACAGCAGGACCGCACCGCCGCGAGGCGTCCGCTCCGCTGCGAGCTCGACGGCCGCGGCCAGGTCGTCGACGTGCGCGTGGTCGGCCCCAGCTCCAGCCAGGGCCGCGACGAGCCGGTCCGCTAACGCGCCGCTGACGATGGCGGTGGCATCGGCGGTGGCGATCCGTGCCGCGAGCTCGTCGAGCTCCTGGCCGCGGTCGTCACCACCGAGCAGGAGCGTCACGGGGCCGGTGGGGGCGTACGCGTCGAGCGCGGCGAGCGTCGCTTCGGGGACGGTCGAGATGGAATCGTCGACGTACCGGACCCCGTCGATCTCGGCGACCGGCGTCAACCGGTGGGGCAGCGGCGCGAAGTCGGAGAGCGCGTCGAGCAGGTCTCCGGCCGCGACGTCCGTCCCGCGGTCGGCGAGCACGGCGTCGACCAGCCCGACGGCCAACGCCGCGTCGTCGACGAGGTGCTCTCCCACGAGCCCGGCGGCTCGGACGGCGGCGCCCAGCCGCTCGCGCTGCGCGGCGACGTCGGCGATCGCGTCGACCCGTTCCGCGACCAACGGGTGGGTCGCGGCGACCCTGGTGCTCAACCGCCGGCGAGCCAGATCGAGCAGACGCAGCTTGTCGGTCTGGTACCGCTCGAGGCTGCCGTGCCACGGCACGTGGTCCTGCAGCAGGGTGGTCAGCCCGGCGATGGGGATGTCCGCGCCGAGGTCGGCGAGCTGGTAGCTGGACAGCTCCACCACGACGGTCTGATCGGCGGTGTCGACGCCGGTCAGCGGCGTCCGGCCGATGTTGCCGCAGAGCGCCACGTCGACGCCGATGGCGCGCAGGACGTGGGCGGTCATCGCGGCCGTCGTCGATTTCCCCTTGGTACCGGTCACCGCGATCAGGTTCGAGCGGGTGTCGGCGGCCAGCCACCGGCCGGTCGGGGTCGAGGTGGGGACACCGGTCGCGACCAGGTCAGCCAGCGCGGTCCGGTACGGGCTGACGCCGGGGGAGCGGACGATCTCGTCGAGCGAGCCGAGGTCCGACAGCGGGGCATCGAGATCCACCTCGCCGCGGAGGTCGAGCGCGGCCCCGGTCCGGCGGAGCGCGGGGTCGTCACGATCGATGGGGCGTTCGTCGACCAGGATGACCTCGGCGTCCGCTGCGCCGCCGGTCGACAGCCAGTCGCGGGTCTCGCGGCCGAGACCCGCGACGAGGAACCGGATCGTCACGGCGCGACCGGATCGTGCGACGGCGCCGCGAGGACGTCCTCGGTGAACCAGGTCCGTTGCGGCTCGGGGAGCTCGGAGGCATCGGTGGTCGCGATCAGCTCGGCGAGACGGTCCGCGGATCCCGTCCCCGCCCGACCGAGCTCACGGACCGCCAGCGAGTCGGCCCAGACCGGGTCGTCGGCGAGGAGGTCGAGCGCGAGCTGCGCCTCGTCGATCGTGCCGACGCACTCGAACGGCTTGGCGTTCGGGTCGACGAGCGCGCGGACGCCGGGGAGCTGTGCCGGGTCGTCGAGCGCGTCGAACCCGAGCCGGTCGACGAGCTGCTCCCGGGGCAGGAACGGCGCGAGCGTGAGCTGGACGAAGCGGCACTTCGGGCAGTCGCCGCACCACTCCACCCGCTCCTCGGTGAGCGAGTACGCGCGGTTGCAGCTGTTGACGGCGGACAGCAGGTGGGGGTGGCGGGCGAACGCGCGGGCGATGACCAGCTCGGACGCGGGGCGCAGGAACGACCACGCCGACACGGCACCACCGGTCAGCGCGTCGGCGGCGGCGACGTGGAGCTGCTCGAACATCGACGACTTCGAGTACTGGTGGTTGACGTCACGGTCGGTCAGGCGCCGGGTCGGTTCGTCGGCCGCGCGTTCGTTGGACAGCAGGACCGCTCCCCGTCCGAGAGCGGCAGCCGCGACGGTGCAGATGGACGCGACGATCGCGGTGATCGGGACGTGTCCGTTGATCGCGCCAGCGTCGTTCAGCGCGAACAGCAGCGGATCGAGCTTGCGACGGACGGAGACCAGCGGGAGGCCGACCGCGTCGGCGGTCGCCTGCATCGACCGGCGTGGGTTGATCGCGATGGTGAGGGCGTCAGGGTCGTGCTTGGCGGCGACCGTGGCGGTCACCGCCGAGTCCTTGCCGCCGCCGACCGGCACGAGCACCCCCGACGGGGGCGGGCCCGCGTCGGGCACGTCGGTGACCGGGTCGGCGTGGACGTCGAACGCGCCGGTCAGGTCGAGGTCGTGGTCGAAGGCCAGCTCGGCGAGACCCTCGGTCAGCAGCGCCTCGACCATCCGAACGGCCGCGGTCGGCGCAGGACCGAGGTGGATGTCGCGGGGCAGGCAGACCTTGAGGTAGCTCGTCGCGGCGCACAGCAGCGTCAGCTGGAGCGCGCCGCGGACCGCGGGGGAACGGTCAGCCGCCGCCTCGATGTCGAGGTCCACGAAGGTCAGGCGTTCGGTGAAGGTGGCGAGCCCGTCGATCCCGTAGGTGAGCGCGACCTCGCTGCCGTCGGCTTCCCACCCGACCACACGGAAGGCGGGGGAGTCGGCGGTCCCGCCGAGCTGGCGGTAGGTGTCGGCGCGGACCTGGTCGAGGTCACGGGTCACGCCGACACCTCGCGGTTCCAGCGGGTGCTCGGGCGGGTGGTGGCCTGCTCCTGGAGCCGGTGGCGGGTGGCGGGATCGTTGGCGGCCCACGCTGCGGTGGTCGCCATGGCGAGGGCACCGTCACGGACCGCGGCGTCCGCCGACGCGGTGATGCAGGCCGCGGTGAACCCCGGCTGGTGGTTGACCGCCCCGCCCGCGTCGATACCGATCATCGGGTGGATGGTCGGCACCCGTAGCGACACGTTGGCCATGTCGGTCGAGCCGGCGAGCTGCAGCGACTCGTCGGCGGCGGGGAAGCGCCGACCGAGGCCCTCGGCGGCGATCTGGTAGATGCCGGCGAGCTCGCGGTCGTCGCGCATCTGCGAGTACGGCTCGTGGTCGCTGCGCAGCTCGAGGCTCGCTCCGGTGGCGATCGCACCCGCCTCGAAGCAGGCGGCCACACGGGGTTCGAGCTCGGCGAGCTCCTCGAGGTCACGGGCTCGGACGTACCAGCGGCCGGCGGTCTCGTGGGGGATGATGTTCGGCGCGTCACCGCCGTGGGTGACGATCCCGTGGATGCGGTCCGTCGACGCGATGTGCTGGCGGAGCAGGCCGACACCGACCTGCGCCACGGTCAACGCGTCGGCGGCGTTGATGCCCATCTGGGGGTACGCCGAGGCGTGCGCCGGCCGGCCGGTGTAGGCCACGTCGAGGTGGCGGACGGCGAGGCACGGCATGGACACGGCCTCGTACGGCGCCGGGTGCACCATCATCGCCACGTGCGCGTCCTCGAACAGCCCCGCGTCGAGCATCGTGATCTTGCCGCCGCCGCCCTCCTCGGCCGGGGTGCCGAGGACGGTGATGGTGAGGCCGAGATCGTCGGCGACCTCGGCGAGCGCGAGGCCCGCACCCGCGGCGGCCGCCGCGATGATGTTGTGCCCGCAGGCGTGACCGATGCCGGGCAGGGCGTCGTACTCGGCGCAGATCGCGACGTGGAGGTCACCCGTCCCGACGGTCGCCGTGAGGGCGGTGTCGAGCCCGGCGACCCCGTGACGCACGTCGAACCCACCCGCGTCGAGCGCATCGGCCACCCGCCGCGAGGAGGTGTGCTCCTCGAAGCCGATCTCCGCGTCCGCGTGTACACCGTGGGAGAGCGCGATGAGCGCGTCTCGCCGGGCGTCGGTCGAGCGGGCGAGTTGGTCACGGACGTCAGGCACGGGCAACCTTCGTGCGGGCGAGCTCCGAACGGTACTCGCCGACGACAGGAGCACGACCGTGAGGACCGTTCGCTGGACGTTGTCCACCGCGGTCATCCTGCTGCTCGCGGCATGCTCATCCCAGTCCGACGACGTCGTGGCGACGTCACCCGCGCCACCCACGGAGGCGACCGCATCCCCGGATGCCGCGCCGACGCAGGGGCCCACCTCGGAGCCGGGATCCGCAGCGGCTGGCGACGACGCATCCAGCGAGCTGCTGGCCTTCAGTGGACGCCGACTTTCCGGTGGCACTTTCGACGGGGCTGCGGTGACCGGGGACGTCGTGGTGTGGTTCTGGACGCCGTGGTGAACGTCGTGCAACCGTGAGGCTCCCGCGGTCGCGGACGCGCTGAAGCGACACCCGGACGTCACCTTCATCGGCGTGCCGGCCAAGGACACCGATGCCGAGATGACGGCGTTCGTCGCACGTCACGGGCTCGACGACATGGTCCAGGTCGTCGACGATGACGGGGACATCTGGGCCCGGTTCTCGGTCCGTGTCCAGCCCGCGTGGTTCTTCCTGCCGGCCGGGGGTGAGCCGATCGCGGTCTACGGTGGGCTCTTCGACGGCGCGCTCGACGAGCGCATCGAGCAGAGCTTCCCCTGACCGGTGGGGAGCGCGAGGAGGGTCCGTGGCGGTCCGTGTGCTGCTGCTGGACGTGATGGACACGGTGCTCCGCGACGCCTACCGCGACGCCCTGGCGGCGGCCACGAACGTTCCGCTCGCGGAGCTGTTCCGGCGCCGTGATGCCGATCTCTGGCCCGCCTTCGAACGGGGCGAGCTCGACGAGACGGCCTACTGGGCTGGCTGGGGGGACGCCGGCATCGCCTGCGACGTCGAGGCCTTCCACGAGGCGCGACGTGACGGGACCCGGTGGATCCCCGGGATGCGTGAGCTGCTCGACGACCTCGACGGCGCCGTCCAACGTGTCGCTGCCTCGAACTACCCGGTCTGGATCGAGGAGCTGGCCAGCGGCCACCTCGCCGGCAGGTTCGAACGGGTGCTGGCGTCCCACCACCTCGGGGTCCGCAAACCCGACCCGGTGTTCTTCGAGCTGCTCCTCGCTGAGGTCGGTGCGGAGCCATCGGAAGCGGTGTTCGTCGACGATCGCGAGGTCAACGTCGAGGCGGCCCGCGACGTCGGCATCGCCAGCCACCGGTTCGTCGACGCGGCGGGCCTCCGTGTCTGGCTGGAGGGGCTCGGCATCCCGGTCCTCGGCGAGGGCCGAGATCGCGGCTGACGCTCCGCCGGCACACGCGGTTCAATCTGGCGCGAGTTCGGCATCGGGTGTCGATGGGATAGACCCGAAGGCGTACGTGGAACGGGCGTTGCCTACTGGCTCGGCCCGCCCAGTCCTCGGCTCGCGGGGTCCTGACGTGGCGCTGGCGCCACGCCAGCGCCCCGGTAGGCCGGCGCGC
>NZ_JBBEBZ010000053.1:0-1069 GCF_040882075.1 Nitriliruptor sp. | reverse complement strand
GGCGCATCGAGTACAGGTGGAACGGCCGGAGCCTGCCGTCGGGGTGCTGTGTGCCGAACAGCTCGAGGGTCTTGCCCTTCGGCGTGGCGGTGAACGCGAACATCGACACGTTGTCCGGGCGGCCTCGAGCCTTGGCGGAGGCGGCGACAGCCTCGGCCACGGGGTCTCCTTCGCCGTAGCCGGCGCCCTCCTCGGCGGCCAGGGCGAGCTGCTCGTCGTCGCCGAGGTCGTCGGCGGTCAGCACCTGCTTGAGCTGCTTGGCGGACTCGCCCGACTGGGACGAGTGGGCCTCGTCGATGAGCACCGCGTACCTACCGCCGCCGGCGTCCCGGATCGCCTCCAGTTGCGCGGCGAACGGGAACTTCTGCAACGTCGAGACCACGATCCGGGTCGATGGCCGGCCGAGCGCGTCCGCGAGCTCACGGGCCGAGTCGACCGACACGACCTTGCCGGCCGCCGAGGCGTGCTCGAACTGGGCCACGGTGGCCGACAGCTGCGCGTCCAGTACCCGCCGGTCGGTGATGACGATGACCTTGTCGAACACCCGGTCCGTCCCGGCGGGGTCGGTCAGTCCCGTCAGGCGGTGGGCGAGCCAGCCGATGGTGTTCGACTTCCCCGATCCCGCGGAGTGGACGACGAGGTACGACTGCCCCGCACCGTGGGTGCGCGCGTGCGCTTCGAGCCTGCGGACCGCGTCCCACTGGTGGAAGCGCGGGAAGATCATCTGCGTCGTCGAACCCAGATCGGCGGGGTCGGCGGGCGTGACGTGCACGAACCGGTGCAGCAGGTCGAGCCAGTTGTCGCGCTGCCAGACCTCCCGCCACAGGTAGGAGGTCCTGTGCGACCCGTCCCCCGGGTCGTCGTTGCCGGCCCCGCCTGCCCCGTCCGGCGAGGACCCGCGGTTGAACGGCAGGAACCGTGTGGCCGCACCGGTCAGGCGCGTGGCCATCATCACCGCGTCGGTATCGACCGCGAAGTGCACCACCGACCGGTACCCGAGCAGCGTGTCATCGGGGTGACGCTCGTGGCGGTACTGGCGGACCGCCTGCTTGACGGTCTGCCCGGTCAG
>NZ_JBBEBZ010000052.1:0-5860 GCF_040882075.1 Nitriliruptor sp. | reverse complement strand
TTCCTTTCCGTGGGGTACTCGAGTTGCCACTGGAGACCGAACCCTGGTGCCACGTCATGGCGCACGAGTCCTTCGAGGACGACGAGGTCGCCGCGCAGATGAACGCGGCGTTCGTCAACGTCAAGGTCGACCGCGAGGAGCGTCCGGACGTGGACGCGGTCCACATGGCGGTCACGCAGGCGATGACCGGTCACGGTGGGTGGCCGATGAGTGTCTGGTTGACCCCGGGCGGGCAGCCGTTCCACGCGGGGACCTACTTCCCGCGCGAGCCGCGCCAGGGCATGCCTTCCTTCCCCGAGGTCCTCGACGCGGTGTCCGGGGCCTGGCACGAGCAGCGCGAGAAGGTCCTCGGCTCCGCGGCGACCATCACCGCCCGGCTCGCCGAACACCGCGACGTCGAGGTCGCCGACGCCATCGACCTCGGCGTGACCGACGAAGCTGCCGACGGCGTGCTGTCCGCTGCGTGGGACCGGCGACTCGGTGGGTTCGGGCGTGCGCCGAAGTTCCCGCAGGCCATGACGATCAGCTGGCTGCTGCACCGGCACGCCCGGACGGGGGAGGGACCGCCGCTCCAGGCCGCCGTCCAGGCCCTCACGGCGATGGCGCGCGGTGGCATCCACGACCAGCTCGCCGGCGGGTTCGCCCGCTACGCGACCGACGCGGCGTGGCTGGTCCCGCACTTCGAGAAGATGCTCTACGACAACGCCCTCCTCCTGCCGGCCTACGCCGAAGCCGCGACACTCACCGACGGCGACGCCCGCGTCGAACTGGCCCGAGTGGCGCGCTCGACGGCCCACTACCTGCTCACCGAGCTCCGCACCGACGACGGCGTGTTCGTGGCCGCGACCGACGCCGACTCGGAGGGCGTCGAGGGCCGCTACTTCGTCTGGCCCTACGACGAGCTCACGGCCGTGCTCGAACGCCACGGACACGACGTCGAACGGTGGACGAGCTTCCTCGGCGTCTCGCCGGGCGGGAACTGGGAGGGCACCAACATCCTCCACGAGCCGGTCGACCGTGTGACCTTCGCCGGTCAGTTCGGCGAGGACCCGGACGCCTTCGACCGGGCGTGGGATGCAGTCCGTCGCGATCTGCTGGCGCACCGGGCGCAGCGGATCCCACCCGGTGTCGACGACAAGGTGCTCACCAGCTGGAACGCGCTCGCGGCGCTCGGGCTGGCACGTGCCGGACGGCTGCTCGACGAGCCGTCCTGGGTGGAAGCTGCCGCAACCTGCCTCGACCGGCTCCACGAGGTCCACGTCGTCGACGGTGCGCTCCAGCACACCTCGTCGCTGGTCGACGGCGAGCGCGTCGCTCGCATCCCGGCCTTCCTCGAGGACGTCGCTGCCCTGGCGCTCGCTGACCTCGAGGTGCTCGGCGCGACGGGGGTCGGCCGGTGGTACGACCGCGCGATCGCGCTGGCCACCGACGCCGATGCCCGCTTCGTCGACGCCACCGACGGCGGGTGGTTCCAGACCGCGGAGGGGGCCGACGACCTCTACACGCGGCCGAAGGACTCCTGGGACAACGCGACCCCCGCCGGCACGTCGGTGATGGTCGAGGCGTGCCTCCAGCTCGCCGGCCTGTCCGGCGACCTGACGTGGCGGGATCGCGCCGAGCGGGGCATCCGCAGCATGGTGTCGGCCGCGGGTCGGATGCCCACCGGGTACGGGTGGCTGCTGCGCCAGCTCGAGGCGCTGGCGGCCGGCACCCAGGAGATCGCGATCGTCGGCCGGCCCGGTCCGACCCGGCAGGCCCTGGTGGACGAGGCGTCCCGGGTCCCGCGTCCCGGTGTGGTGATCGTGGTCGCGGACCCGGACCACGGGGACCGCGTGCCGGTCCTGGCCGCCCGCGGAGAGGTCGACGGCGGACCTGCTGCCTACGTCTGCAGGGACCTGGCCTGCGAACGTCCCGTCACGACGCCAGCCGAGCTCGCAGGTCTGCTGAGCTAGCGGACCGAACCAGCCGCACGGCCCGCGACGCGGCCGGGTGACGCGAACGACACCGAGGAGCGACACGTGCAGCACGAGGACTGGGGCACCCGCGCCGACCGATGGACCGGCACCCGCAGCGAGGTGGTGGCGGTGCACGGCACCGACGTCCACGTCCTGCGCCGAGATGCCGCCGTCGGCGCACCGCCCGACGCGCCGACGCAGCTGCTGGTCCACGGCCTCGGGGGCTCGTCGTCCAACTGGCTCGAGGTGATGACCGCGCTCAGCGAGCACGGCCCGGTGGTCGCCCCCGACCTGCCGGGGTTCGGTCGCACCCGGCCACCGGGGCCGCGAGCCTCCCGCACACCGATCAACGCCCGGTTCCTGCGCGCCTTCGCCCGGACGCTCGGGTTGGAGAGGGTCGTGCTGCACGGCAACTCCATGGGTGGGCTGCTCGGTGTGCTGTTCGCCGGGCTCGAGCCGGACCGTGTCGAACGTCTGGTGCTCGTCGACCCGGCCCTCCCGGGGCCGTTGCGGGCGAGCCGCAGCATCGCTCCGAAGACCCTCGCTCGGTTCGCCCCGTTCGTGGTCCCGCCGATCGGACGAGCGGGACTGAAGCTCGCCTGGCAACGGGGGACCGGCGAGTCGCTGTGGCAGGAGACCGTCGACTTCGTCCACGGCGACCCGGGTCGGATCTCGCCGGAGATCGCGGCGCTCGGGGCCGAGAGCCTCGACTGGGGGCGCGAGCAGCCGTGGCGCCTCGACGGGTTCGTCGAAGCCGCCACCTCGGTCGTGCGCGCGGTGACGATCGATCGCCGTCGGATCGGCGCCGCGATCGACCGCGTCGACGCGCCGACGCTCCTGCTCTGGGGTGACGCCGATCGGCTCGTCGGCCGCGCCGTCGTCGACGGACTGGTCGACCGTCGGCCTGACTGGGACGTGCACGTGTTCGAGACCGTCGGACACGTGCCACAGCTGGAGGCGCCGGGTGACTACGTCGAGGTGGTCAGGCGGTGGCTCGACGAAGGGGACGACGCCCCCGGCATCGACTCCGTCGCCGAGGCCGCCGGCGCCTGACAGCTGCCCCGCTCAGACCCTCACGCGAACTTGGCCTTGGCGTGCTCGCTGAACTGGCGCATGGTTTCGACCGGACCCACCTCCAGGAACACGGTGTCCACGAGCGTGGACGCGGTGTGCCCTGCCGGCCAGTAGTACGCCTCGCCGGCGGACGTGGTCTCCTCCGCACCGTCCTGGTCCAGGATCGTGATGGCTCCCTCGAGGACGATGCCCCAGTGGTGGCTGGGGCATCGGTCGCCCGGCAGACCCTCGAGCACGGGGCTCATGTCGGTGCCTGCGGGTACCCGTGCGTAGCGGACGCCCATGTCGCCCCATTCGACGTAGCGTGTGACGAGCTCGCCCTGCTTCAGCTCGATCGGTAGGTCGGCGAGTGCTTCCTTCATGGTGTGGCGTCCTGTCGTCGCGGATCGTCGTACGGGCGGGATCGAACTGCGGGTGATGCGTCGGGCTCGCTCCCGTTGGATCGCTCGACACCTTCAGGGCGGAAGAAGACGTGTTACGGCGGTGACAAGGCCGCTGTGGTGGCGACGGTCGCAGGCCGCCAGGCGCAACCAGCCCGGACGGCCGGCCCCGGCTCTACCCTGCGGCACGGAGGACACCCGCCTTGGAAGTGGTCCAGCACGCCGACGTCGCCTCCGCCGGGCGTGCCCGAGACGCCCTCGCGAACGCGGACTGGGCGGGCGCGTTCCGCCTGCTCAGCACCGTCGAAGCGGAGCGTGAGCTCGACACAGCCGAACTCGAGCTGCTGGCGTACGCGGCCTACGGCGCCGGCGAGCTCGAAGCGTCGCTGACCGCGTGGGAACAGCTCCACGCGGCACACGTCGCATCCGGCGATCACCTCGGCGCGGCCGGCGCCGCGGCGACGCTCGCCATGTACCTCATGATGGACACCGGGTTGATGGCGCCGGTCCGCGGTTGGCTGACTCGCGCCGAACGCCTCCTCGAGGGCCAGGAGGAGCACCGCGTCCACGCGCTCGTGGCGATGGTCCGAACCTACGAACGCATCATGTGCGGTGACCTCGTGGCCGCCCGCCACTGGTCGAGCCGCACGGTCGAGGTGGGTGAACGCCACGACGCCGAAGGGCCGGTCGCGATCGGCCGGATCGCCACCGCCAGGCTCCTCATCTTCGACGGCCACGTCGACCAGGGCCTGGAGCTGCTCGACGATGCCGCGGTCGCGCTCGTCTCGAGCAGCCTCGATCCGCTGACGATCGGGATGGTGTACTGCGAGCTGATCTGCGCCATGCAGGGCCTCGCGCAGTACGACCGGGCGGAGGAGTGGACGGAGGCCATGGACCGGTGGCGCCGAGACGACGCGTTCGGCGGTATCAACGGCCGCTGCCGCGTCCACCGAGCGGAGATGCTGCGGCTGCGTGGCGCCTGTGACGATGCCGAGGAGGAGGCCCTCCACGCGTGCGCCGAGCTCCGCCCGTGGATGCGGCGCGAGTACGGCTGGCCGCTCACCGAGCTCGGGACGATCCGCCTGCGCAGGGGCGACCTCGCCGGCGCCGAGGAGGCGTTCCTCGGTGCGCACGAGCACGGTTGGGACCCGCAGCCAGGTCTCGCTCTCCTCCGGCTCGCGCAAGGCGACGTCGCGGGCGCCAGAGCGCTCATACGTGAGGCGCTCGAGCGGCCCGCCGATCTGCCCTCGAAGGAACGCCCGCCACGGTCCGAGCTGTGCCGCGCCCCGCTGCTCGAGGCCGAGGTCGAGATCGCCGTCGCGGCAGGTGACATCCCGGCAGCACGACGGGCCGCGACCGAGCTGAGCAGCGTCGCGCAGTTGTTCCGTAGTCGCGCCCTCGACGCCAGCGCGTCGCTCGCACGAGGGCGCGTCGCCCTCGCAGGCGGGGACAACCGCGCAGCCATGGCCGCGTGCGAACGCGCCGTGACCGCGTGGTGCGAGGTGGGTGCTCCGTACGAGACCGCAGCGGCCCGGATGGTCCTGGCCGAGGCCGCGCACGCCGAAGGCGACGGTGCGCGTGCTGCCTTGGAGTCGCACGCCGCGGCGGCAACGCTCCACCGGATCGGTGCCTGGCGTCGCAGCGACCCCGAGGCGAGCAGCCGTCCCACCGCCGGCGCGACGACGGTCGACGAGCTCGCCACCGGGTCGGCGAGGTCGGAGACGGTGTTCCGACTCGACGGCGACACCCGGACGGTGACGTTCGCGGGGCACGAGGTGCTCCTGCGCGACCTCAAGGGCATGCGCTACCTCGCCCGCCTCCTCGCCCAGCCAGGACGCGAGTTCCACGTCCTGGACGTGGTCGGGGCCGAGGCAGGGGCGTCGACCGCCACGGCGATCGACGCTGACGGTCTCTTCGTCGTGGCGAGCGACGGACTCGGCCCCGTGCTCGACGACCGTGCGCGCGAGTCCTACCGGCGGCGGCTCGCCGAGGTGGACGAGGACATCGACGAGGCCAGCCGCCGAGGCGACAGCGAGCGGGCTGCCTTGGCCGCTGCGGACCGCGACTACCTCATCACGGAGCTGTCGCGGGCCTACGGCTTGGGAGGCCGCACCCGCGTCTCCGGTGCGACCTCCGAGCGTGCCCGCGCCAGCGTCACACGGTCACTCCGGTACGCGCTCGCCCGCATCGCCGAGCACCATCCACAGCTCGCCGAGCACCTCGACCGGACGGTGCGGACCGGCACGTACTGCAGCTACGTCCCCGATCCCCGCGTCCCGATCCGCTGGCAGGTGTGAGGTCGGCTCGAGCGCCAGCTCGGCCGCAACAGCCTCCTCACCCGAGGTCGACACCCAGCATCTGGAGGGAAGACGGTAGCGAACTGCTACCATCGGGTCATGGCCGTGAACATGCACATCCGAGATCTGGACGAGCCCACGCATCGGGAACTGG
>NZ_JBBEBZ010000051.1:911-1078 GCF_040882075.1 Nitriliruptor sp. | reverse complement strand
TCCAGGTCGACGACGACGCGCGCGACCACCTCGTCCACGTCGCCGACGGGGACGCCCGGGCGGCGCTCACCGCCCTCGAGGTCGCAGCGGCCGCGGCCGGCGTCGCACCCGGACCCGGACCCGGACCCGGACCCGGACCCGGACCCGGACCCGGACCCGGACCCGGA
>NZ_JBBEBZ010000051.1:0-811 GCF_040882075.1 Nitriliruptor sp. | reverse complement strand
CCCGCCATGACCGACGCCGACACCGAGGCAGATGCCGACGGCAACGCCAGCGACGCCACACCGGTCGTCATCACCCTCGATGCCGTCGCCGACGCGATGCAGCGCTTCCGCTACGACAAGGCGGCCGACGGGCACTACGACCAGGTCAGCGCGTTCATCAAGTCGATGCGCGGCTCGGATCCGGACGCGGCGGCCTACTGGTTGCTGCGGATGCTCGAGGCGGGGGAGGACCCGCGCTTCCTCGCCCGCCGCATGGTCATCTTCGCCTCCGAGGACGTCGGGCTCGCCGACCGGCAGGCGTTGCCGACCGCGGTGGCGGCCTTCGACGCGCTCGACAAGGTCGGGCTGCCCGAAGCTCGCTACGCGCTCGTGCACGCCGCGATCGCCCTGGCGGTGGCGCCGAAGTCCAACAGCGTCACCCGCGCGATCGGCGCCGGCCTGGACGCCGTGCGGCGTCACGGCAACACCGACGTGCCCGCCCACCTGCGCGATGGGCACTACCGGGGCGCCCGCAGCCTCGGGCACGGCGTCGACTACGACTACCCTCACGACCACGCGAGCGGGTTCGCGCCGGCGCAGACCTACCTACCGGATGCGCTGATCGGCACGGTGCTGTACCAACCGTCCTCCCACGGGCACGAGGCAGCGGTCGCCGACCGGCTCACCGACCTGCGCGCCCAGGCCCGCGCGGAACCGAACACCGCCCGAGCCGCCGCCCCGAGACCGACCGAGCAGCAGCCCCGCACCACCGCAGCGACCGGCACGACCCCCGCAACCGGCACGACCCCCGCAACCGGCACGACCCCCGCAA
>NZ_JBBEBZ010000050.1:0-1089 GCF_040882075.1 Nitriliruptor sp. | reverse complement strand
TGACCAGGGCCGCGCCGCGGTCGGCGGTCTTGTACTCGAGCTGACGGACCAGCTCGCCCATACTGGCTTCGGCCACGCTGCGGCCGTTACGGAGGCCGTTGCGGCGTGCCATCCCGGCCACGTTGAGGTCTTCGACGCACACGAGGTCGAACCCGCCGGCGAGCCGCCGTGACAGCTCGTGCAGGTACAGCTTGCGCGTCGCCGCGATCTTGCCGTGCAGCTTGGCCCGTCGGCGCAGCAGCTGGGTCCGGTTCTTCGAGATCTTCTCGCACCGGGCGATCGCCCGGTCGAGCCTGCGCAGCCGGGCCAGGTGCTGGTCGAGCACCCGTGGGTTGGGTACGTGCCCGTGTTCGTCGGTCAGCCCCGGGACCGGCCGGTCGAGGGTGACCAGGTGCGTCAGCCCGAGGTCCACACCTACCGCGCCGCCGTGCTGACTGACCGGCTCGCCAGGCTGCCGGAGACGGGTCGAACCGTCGAGGAGCCGCAGACGGAACACCGCCTTCCACCTACCACCCTCGAACTTGATCGTCAGCGCCTGGACCTGCGCCCTGCCGGACTCGCACAGCTTCCACACCTCACGGACCGTGCCCGGCTGGTGGGTGTGTAGCCACGCGACCTCAGCCCGCCGGTCCCGGCCGCCGGGCTGCTGTGACCTCGGACGGGTGTGGCGGCGCTCCCGGCTGCCGTCCCCGGCACGTTGCGGCAGCATCAACCTGACGTGGGCGCGGGTGTCACGCCGGATCCAGTGGCGATGGTCGACACCGTCGGCGAGCTCGACGAACGTGACCGCCTGCCGCGAGTGGCGACCCTTCCACTGGGGGAAGCCCACACGAGGACCACGGCGCTTGCCGGTGCGGGACTCGGAGAAGTTCTTCAGCGCCAACGCGGCGTTGTCGATCCTGGTCCGGAACGCGTGGATCGACACGTCCCGGTGCCACGGGTGCACCTCGTCACGCACCGACCGCCACTCGCGCATCAGCGATCCGCGCGACCACGACAGCGCCGGCGTGAGTTCGTCGTCAGGGACACCACGGGCACGCTCGTCACGGCGCACCGCGAGGTTGTCACGGGCCTGCTCGATCGCCCAGT
>NZ_JBBEBZ010000049.1:0-36390 GCF_040882075.1 Nitriliruptor sp. | reverse complement strand
GGCGGGAACCGCCGTTATCCGGATCCAGCCGCACCCGCTGCCGAGCTCACCGACGGCTGAACCGGGGCTGTCACACGAGCGGTCTACGGTCCGGACCGTGACCTCGACCTCCCGCCTCGATCCCTCCGGGCCGGCTGCGCGCCGGCTGCGTCGGTCGGTGCCCGCTGACGTCCTGGTGTTCCACACGCCCGTGCGTGGGCACGCGTTCGCGGCCCGGCCACCCGGTGTTCCGGCCCCCGCGTCCGGCGCCGGAGCGCGGCTGGTCCGTGAACCGGACAACCCGCGTGACGGGCTCGCCGTGGCGGTCTGGGCGGAGGGACCGCAGCCGTGGCGCGTCGGCTACCTCGACCGGGCGGTCGCGGCTCGTCTCGGCCCTCGGTTGGACGCCGGACAGCGCTTCGAGGTGCAGGTTGACCGTTGGATCGACGCGCCTGGCGGGACGTGGCGTCGACCGCTGCTGCGCATCGCTCCGATCGAGCGCACCACGGACCAGGTGCCGCCGGGGTCCGATCAGCGCCGTCCTCCGGGGGTCCGGCGGCGGGTC
This sequence comes from Nitriliruptor sp., assembly GCF_040882075.1. Taxonomy (NCBI): domain Bacteria; kingdom Bacillati; phylum Actinomycetota; class Nitriliruptoria; order Nitriliruptorales; family Nitriliruptoraceae; genus Nitriliruptor; species Nitriliruptor sp. The sequence goes on along the minus strand of NZ_JBBEBZ010000049.1, from coordinate 35,846 downwards.
GTCAGGCCGGCGCGGTGAACACCGCCTGCACGGTGGTCAACACCCGGTCCGGCACGATCGGCTCGACCAGGGTGTGGTCGAGCCGTCGGAGCGCCGACCAGACCCGGTCGGCTCGACGTTTCGCGCGGTCCGATGCGGCCAGCGCGGGCAGTTCGCCCGCCAGCACGTAGTAGGCGCTCGCCCAGGTGATCGATGCCAGGCCGCACCCCCGGACCCGGGTGGCCGAGAAGCCCGCAGCGTCGCCGAGGTCGCGGAGCTGGTCGGGGGTGAAGGTGTGCAGGTTCGCTGCCATGGCGACCAGGTCCCAGAACCGGTGTTCCTGCTGCGCGTCGTCGTCGTGAGCCGAGGGCGGTCGACCGATGACCCCGCCGACACGCCGGGCGACGGACAGACCGGCCAGCGCGGTGCGCGCTGACCACCCACCCAGGCGGTCCGCCCACGGGGTGGGTTCCGACAGCGCCAGGACCGGTCCGCCCGGGCGCACCACCCGCCGCCACTCCGCGAGCGCCGCGGGGACGTCGTGCAGGTGGTGGAGGACCCCTCGGGACACGACGGCGTCGAACGTGCCGTCGGCGTAGGGCAGGTCGGCGGCGGTCGCGCGGGTGAACGTCGGCGTGACGCCGAGCGAACGAGCGTTGGTCGCGGCCCGGTCGAGCATGCCGGGGGAGAGGTCGACGAGGTGGAGGTCGTCGGTCCGGCCCGTCACGGCGAGGCCGAGCCCGAGGTAGCCCGTGCCGCACCCGACGTCGAGCACGCGACCGAGCGGCCCGTCCCCGAGCAGTCGACGGGCCTCGCCCGCCGCTTCGCGCGCCGAGCGCTGGTCGTAGGCGATCCCGAAGCGCTCGTCGTAGGTGCGGCACTCGACCTCGTGGAACGCCAGCTGCAGCTCGTCAGGGGTCATGTCCGCCACGTCGTCCTCCGGTGGTCGCCCGTCGAGCCGTGCCGCAGCGTCACCCGGTGCCGCGCTCGACGATGCCGTTCTGCGGCACGTAGGTGGTCGTGATCGTGCGCTGGTCGGTGCCACCGTCGAGGCGCTCGACGCGCCGCACCACCTGGACCTTGAACCCGTCGCTGCCCTCCTCCTGCACCGTCCGCGTGCGTCCCTCCGGCAGCTCGTCGGTGGTGCGGGTGTCGGTGGTCGGCGGACGACGGTCGTAGGGCTGGCCGTGCGTCGCCGACACCGAGCGGGCGATGGGCTGGCCGAACAGCGACACCGTGAGCGACGTCGAGGTGTAGCTCGCCCGGACGACGATCACCCCGTCGGTGGTGTTGGTGAACCGCACGTCGAGCTGGGGGTAGGACAGCGTCGCCTCTCGGCCCTGCGGGTAGCGCGAGATGTAGAACGAGTGGGCCTTCCAGGCGTCGAGCTGCACCCCCGAGAAGAACGCGGCGTTGAAGGCCGTCGTCCCGAACTGCGACACGCCGCCACCGCAGGTGTCGACGAGCTCACCCCGCACGATGGTGCCGGCTGGCGCGTAGCCCTTGGCGCAGGTCCGCTCCCCGGAGATGTCGTTGATCGAGAACTGCTCGCCCGGGAGCACCTGCGTGCCGTCGACCACGTCGGCGAGCCGCTGGATGTTGGTGACCCGGACCTGCCCGGCGGTGTAGTAGGTGGTGAAGGTCGACAGCAGGTGGGTGGGGGCGAGCTCCTCGGCTTCGGCGGTGGTCAGGTCGGGTGCGATCACCTCGACGTCGAGCTCCACGGCCCGTTCCGCCTGGCGGAGCGCCGCGATGAGCTGCTCGGCCGCGACGGCGGGGACGAACTCGCGCCCCTCGCGTGACGGGGTGATGCCGGCCGCGGGCGCGTCGACCGGCGACCACGTCGTGGTGCCCATGGCGTCGAACGAGGTGGGCGGGGTGCGCGAGGTCGTGAGGACCGCGTCCTGCGGTGCGACGTCGAAGCGGTCCGAGGCGGTCGCGGTCAGGTGCTCGTCGACCGACGCCTCGGTGACGCGGAGCTCCAGGCTGGTGCCGTCGTTGGCCTCGCCCACCTCGAGGAGCGTGGCCAGCTGGGCGGGGTCGAGGGTGAGCGAGGTGTCGCCGACGTGCAGCTCGAGCGGTTCGGCGATCGCCCGTTCGACCTGCGCGGCGACCTCGTCGACCGCGGCGGGGGTGACGGGCGGATCGTCGACGTCGACCGGCAGCTCGAGCTGTTCGGGCCCGGGGGTCCGCAAGGCGTCCTCGAGCAGCTCGAGCGCCTCGTCGCGCCGGACCTCGGCGGCGCCGAGCGGGGCGCTGATGCGGACCTCGAGCGTCTCCGGGTCGGCCTCGATGGCGCCGGTGAACCGGTCGCGGTCGACCTCGTCGGCCAGGTCGTCGACGGCGGCAGCGAGCCCGGGGCCGTCGATGGTCTCGGCCAGCGGCAGATCTCGCTCGCGCCAGAGCGAGGTGAGCCGGACGCCGACGTCCCGGAGCGGGGAGACCCTGCCCCGGCGAGCCGCCGCGTCGACGGACGCGTCGATGTCGATGCGGTAGCCGAGGTCGGTGGGTACGAGCGGGAACGCATCGTCCTCGAAGGTGAACACCACGGGGTCGCGCTCACGTTCCTCGGCCACCGGTGCCAGCGCGGCCGCAGCCTCGTTCGGACGCATCCCGGAGACGTCGACGCCCGCGACCGAGGTGTTCGGCAGGATCCTGCCCCGCTGGGTGAGCCAGAGCCCGGCGACGACCAGGAGCAGCAGCGCCAGCGCCGCGACGGGCGCGAGGACGGCGGGACGGCGCAGGACCATCGTGGTCGGCTCCCCGAGGCGAGAGAGGTGTGGAACGATCCGGTCGCGCGCGTGGACCCCGAACAGGCGCGTCGACCGGCGGTGGCCGTCGTGGGCCGACGGGAGCCTACCAACGCCGTTCGGCGCGTCGACGGGTCCGGACGGGCGCAGCGATGTGTCCATCCTGCGCAGGAGCGGTACCGTTCCGGGGTGCGCTCGCGGTCGCCCACGGCCCGGGCGCCTCTCGACGTCGGTGCAGCTCCGCCCTCCTCACGGGCCCACACGCCGACACGGGAGCGATCAGCGCCGACCCTTGGAGGACACGTGGCGTTCCGCAGCACGCGAACGTTCGCCTCGTTGGCGGGTGCCGTCGCCGTGGCGGTGTTCGTCCCGACAGCGATCGCGGGCGCGCAGTCGGCCGAGCAGCGTCAGCTCGACCAGGCGCGCGAGCGCATCGCGGAGGTGACCCGGGAGCTCGGCTCCGCCGAGTCGACCGCCGAGCAGACCGAGGACGAGCTCGGGGAGGCCGATCGCCAGCTGGCTGCGGTCGAGGCCGTGGTCAACGACGTCGCGGCGGCGCTGCAGCGTCAGCGCACCGCCGTGGCCGAGGCTGAGCAACGCCTCGCGGACGTCGAGGACGAGGCGGCCACGGTCCGGGCACGGCTCGAAGCGCGCGCGGCATCGATGTTCAAGCAGGGCGCGGTCCGGGACTTCGACGTGCTGCTGTCGTCCGAGGGCGCCGAGGAAGCGCTCGCCCGGTCGACCTACCTGCGGGCGTTGACGCTCGGCGACGCGTCGTCCTCCGAGGCGTTGGCCGCCGCCGAGGTCGCGGTCGCCGCCGAACGTGCGCGTCTGCGCGTCGAGGAGGAGCGTCTCGACGAGATGCTCGCCGAGCAACAGCTGCTCTTCGCTGAGGTCGAGGAGCTGCGCAACCGGCGCGCGTTGGTCGCAGCGGACGCGCGGGCGCGGGTCGAGCAGCTCGAGAACGAGCAGGACGACCTCGAGCAGGAGTCCCAGCAGATCGAGGCGCTCATCAAGCGCCAGCAGGAGGATGCCCGGAACGCTGCGCGCGAGGCCGAGCGTCAGCGCCTGGCCGGTGGTGGCGGCAGCGCGCGCGTGTCCGCGCCGTCGTCGTCCGGGTTCGCGTGGCCGATGTGTGCGCCGGTGACCTCCGAGTACGGGCCGCGCTGGGGCCGCATGCACCAGGGCATCGACCAGGGTGCAGGGACCGGGACGCCGATCGGAGCGGCGAAGGCCGGGACGGTCATCTTCGCCGGCTGGCAGGGCGGCTACGGCAACCTGACCTTGATCGACCACGGCAGCGTGGTGACCGCGTACGCCCACCAGAGCCGTATCGCGGTCAGGTCGGGGCAATCGGTGTCGCAGGGGGCGACCATCGGGTACGTCGGCACCACCGGCAACTCGACCGGGCCGCACCTGCACTTCGAGACCCGGGTGAACGGTTCGGCGGTCAACCCCCGCCAGTACCTGTCGGGCGGACCCTGCTGACCGGACGGCGCGTACGCTGACGAGGTGGACGCGCACGAGCGGTACGAGGAGCTGGCGGTCGGGCACGTGCTCGGCGGCCTCACCGCGTCCGACGCGGCCGCGTTCCGCTCGCACCTCCTCGGGTGTCGTGACTGCCGCCTCCGGGTCGCCGAGCTGCGTGGCATCGCCGCCGACCTGGCCGCCGCGGAGCGCGAGGAACGCGCCGAAGCGCGCGTGCGCACGGAGGTCGCCCAGCGGACCGATCTCGAGGACCAACCGGCACCCGCCGGACCCGGGGTCCCCTCGCGCATGCTCGGGCTCGGTATCGCGCTCGCCGTCGTGCTGTTCGGTGCCCTGTCCTTCTGGAACCTGCACCTGCGCACGCAGGTCGCCGCCACCACGCTGCTGACCGAACGTCAGCAGACCGCGCTGGCCGAGCTCGCGACGGGAGTGTCCGTGTCGGTCGACACCGTGGCGCCGGCGTCCGGCCTCGTGGTCGTGGACGGCGACGAGGTCGCCTTCAGCTTCGTCAGCCTGCCACCGCTGGTGGGCACCGAGCGCTACGTGGTGTGGCTCGTCGGAGGTGGCGACCAGGACGACAGCGTGGTGCTCATCGCCCGCTCCGACGATCGACGGGTCGCGGGAGCCGTCGAGCAGGACGGTGCCGCGGAGCTGATCGTCACCGTCGAGGACGGCCCGCGTCAGCCGGTCGCTCCCGCGGGACGGCAGGTCGCGACCGCCCACCTGTCCGCGGGGCAGGCTCCTGGCAGCTGAACGGCGCTGACGAGCGGCGTCAGCGGTCCTCGGGGTCCTCGTCGAAGTAGTCGAGCCGGTCGACGGGCATCACGACGGCCGACAGCACGTTCAGCAGGTGGGCGATGATGCGCTTGTAGTACCGGTACGCGAGCGCTTGCGCTACGGACTGATCACCGACGCTGTCGCTGCGGACCAGCGAGGACACGGCATCGTCGAAGTCGTCGAGCAGCTCGTCCCCGTGGGCGAGGAGCTCACGGGACAGCTCCGGGTCACGCTCGCGGAACGCGGTGCTCACCTCGTTGATCATCCGGATCATCTCGGTGTGCATCGCGGTGTGCCGGGCACCCCGTGAGGTGACGGTCAGGTTCGTGCCGTCGTGCGCGAGGTCGAACAGGTTCTTGGCGTAATCGCCGATCCGTTCGATGTCCTTGACGATCGACATGTAGATCAGGATCGCGGGCGTGTCGATCGAGCCGTGCACGGACGCGTGGACGACGAGGTCGCGTCGGATCCCACGCTCGGCCTCGTTGACCCGGTGGTCGGTGGCGCGCAGCTCAGCGCCGACCGAGTGCGAGTCGACGCCCCCGAGGAGGGCGGACATCGCCAGCTCGATCGAGTGGGCGTCGTCGCGCAGCATCTGCTGGATCGCCTCCTCGATGCGTTCGAGGCGTTCACCAGCATCGCTACGGAAGCCGAACACCACGGCCACCACCTCCTAGAGGTCGACGGGACACTACGGGATGAGGAAGACACCGAGCAGAGGTACCACGATGAAGAGGCCGAGCACGTAGACGAGCACCAGGGAGCGGTGCGCCACCGCCTGGCCCGCCAGGTACTCCGCCGCGCGGACCGGGAGCAGGCGCACGGACGCGATCGGGTAGACCAGTGCGAGGGCGGAGAGGTTGAACAGGGTGTGCACCAGGGCGATCGTCAGGCCCTCCGGCCGGAGCACGGCGAGCGACGCGATCAGCGCGGTCACGGTGGTCCCGACGTTCGCGCCGAGCGTGATCGGGTACGCGTTCGGCAGCGTGAGCACGCCGGCGGCCACCAGCGGGACCAGGATCGAGGTCGTGATCGACGACGACTGCACCGCGATGGTGACCGCGATCCCGACGATGATCCCGACGGCGCCACCGCCGCGTCCGATGATGCGGTTCATGGCTCGCTCGACGCTGCCGGCGACCAGCTGACGCATGTTCTTGGTGATCTGTGACAGCGCCAGGAAGATGAAGCCGAGGCCGGCGATCAGCAGCGACAGGGCGATGAACCGGCCACCCACGGGCGAGACGTCGAGGAACGACTCGATCGCCGACACCGGGACGTCGACGGCGCGCTTGACCGGGCTGGCACCGAGCTCGGTGACGTTGCCGCCGCGCAGCTTGCCGGTGAGCCACTCCGCGGACTCCGACAGGAACCCGGTCAACAGCTCGAGGGGGAGCAGGACCGCGACCGCGAAGACGTTGAAGAAGTCGTGCATGGTCGCGGCCGCGAAACCCCTGCGGAACTCCTCCGACCGGCGGATCGCCCCGAGCGACGCGAGGGTGTTGGTGATCGTGGTGCCGATGTTGGCGCCCATGATCATCGGGACGGCCAGCTCGACGCTCAGCGTGCCGGATCCGACCAGGCCGACGATCGTGGCGGTGGACACCGACGAGGACTGGACGAGCACGGTGAACAGGATGCCGGCGAAGAGCCCGGAGAGCGGGTTCGCGACGTTCTCGAGCAGCCCGCTCTGGAAGCCGTCCCCGAGCCCGGCGATGCCGTCCTCGAGCAGGGACACGCCGACGAGGAACAGGTAGAGGAGCACGAGCACGAGCGCTGCACGCAGCGGCGTGGGCAGCTCGCGTCGGAGCGCTGACTGACCGGGTGGCGGGGCGGAGGACACGCGAGCTCGCACGGCCGGGAGCGGGGGGTGGCGGCAGGCAAGCCGAGCCGAGCCTCCGCGGCAAGTCCGGCCCGCGACGTTCGGACGGGCCGAGGGCCGCGACCTGTTCGGTCGCGGCCCTCGGGTGCTGCCTGTTCGCTGGTGAGACCTCGAGCACCGCTCCCGGCCGCGGGCGAGGCGTGCGCTTCAGCGGCTGCCGGAGCGTCGGGCGGGACGGGTCCCCGACCGGCGCGAGTGGCGGTACCCGGTGTGGATTCCCTAGGGGATCCAGCGACTCCGACCTAGCGGCCGGGCACCTCCAGGGTCCCGTGATGATGACTACCGATCAACGGACCACCTCCTTCCTCTGGTCCCGCGAGACAACCACACCCGCCGGGCTGTGCACGCCTCCCGTCGTTGTCACACCCCGGTCGTAGGTTCCTCGTCCCGGTCGTCGTGCAGGCCGCACGCCGGTGAGCGCGAGGAGAGCGAACGTGGGGCCGACCAGGCGGCGCTGCACGTGCTGCGGGACGACCAAGGCCGCATCGGAGTTCTACCGGGACGCGAAGGGACGTGACGGGCTCCAATCCGCGTGCAAGTCCTGCCACCGAGGACGGGTACGCGCCTACCGCGATCGCCTGCGCGAAGCCAACGACGGACGGCCGCTGCCGGGAGGTGCGAAGAGGTGTGGTCGCTGCGGTGCCGAGAAGCCCGCCGACGAGTTCCATCGGAACCGGAGCACCCCGGATGGTCTGCACTGGGTCTGTAGGGCCTGCAACCGCGACCCCTCCGTCCGTCGCCCGATCGAACGGTGACGGACGATCCGGACCTACGGCCTGACCCGTGAGGAGTTCGACCGGATGGTGGTCGGCCAGGACGGGCGGTGCGGCATCTGTCGTCGTTACTTCGACGACACCCCGCCCATCGATCACGACCACGGGACCGGTCAGGTTCGAGGCTTGCTCTGTCGCAGCTGCAACACCGGACTCGGACACTTCGGCGACGACGCCGATCGCCTGCGGGCCGCCATCGCGTACCTCGTCCGGGCGGCCGCGGACCGGGAGCGAACGTGTGACTGAGGGTTCGGTGGGCGCGGCTGGGATCGAACCAGCGACTTCCGCCGTGTGAAGGCGGCGCTCGTACCACTGAGCTACGCGCCCGAGCGGTCGGGACGGTACCGGACCCCCGGTCCGTACCGCGAACCCTCGGAGGTCGGCGATGGTGCGCCCCGCGGCCGGTACCGATCGCGTTCGGGGATGGTCAGCGCCGGCGTTCGCGGCGGCCGGAGCGGTCGACCTTGATCGCGATGAGCAGGGCGACCACCGCGGCCAACAGGTCTGCGGCGAGGACGCCTGCTACGAGCGCGTCGGGCACGTCCGGACGGGCCGCGAGCAGGGCTGCGGGGACGACGATCAGCACCGCGACCGCGAACGCGATCGCTCCGGTCCGTCGGCGGTCGCGATCGAGCGATCGGACGGTGTGGTCGAGGCGGGCCTCGGTCGCCGTGAGCTGGGCGCGCACGTCGAGCACCGGGGGGAGGGCCGGGGCTGCCGCGACCGAGCGGCGCCGTGACCGAGCGCCGACGAACACGCCGAGACCGAGCGCGAGGAGGACCAGTCGGAGATGTCTCACGTCGGCTCCTCAGCGCAGCCGGCTGCGGAGGCCGGCGCCGAACGCGGCCGCCCCGAGCGCGAGCGCCAGCGGGAAGCTCCGCGGCGCGTCGAGGTCCTCGGCGACGGCGGTCGCGGCCGCGTCGGCGAGGTCGGCGACGATGCCCGCCTCGACCCACCGCGCTGCGTGACGGACCTCGCTGCCGCTGCGGAGCGCGACGAGCGTCCCGATCCCGAGGACCACGTCCCGTGCGCCGAGCCCACGGACCGCGACCTCGCGACCCGGGTCGTCCTCGGTCCGGGTGCCGAGCCAGCGGGTGGTCGCGGCGCCGGGGGCCGCCACGAGCGCGACACCGAGGGCGATCCGCGAGGCGGCGAGCCCGCGGGCGGCCCACACCACCGGGCGGGGTGGTGTCCGCCGTCGTCCGAGCAGGGTGCGATCCGCCACGTCCCTCGTCTCCCGATCCGGCGTCGCGGCCGCCGGCAGCGGGTGACCGCGGGCGTGGACGCGTCGGCACCCTATCGATGGCCCCGGCCGGGGGCGGCGCCGTGGCTACGCTCGACCGCGTCCAGCTTCCGCCGATCCGACGAGCTTCCCGTGTCCGACGTCACCATCCCCGTGCGCGCAGGCGACGCCACCGCCGACCTCGCGTCGGGGGTCACCGCGATCGAGGCCCTGAAGGCCCTCGAGGCTGTCCGCGGTCAGATCGTCGCGGCGGCGGTGACGGCGGAGGGTGAGCGCCACCAGTGGGACCTCGACCGGCCGCTCCCGCAGGACGCGGGTGAGGTCGAGGTCGAGGGGATCCTGGCCACCTCCGAGGAGGGCCGCGCGATCCTGCGCCACTCGACCGCCCACGTCATGGCGCAGGCGGTGACCGACCTGTTCCCCGGCGCGAAGTGGGCGATCGGACCGCCGATCGAGGACGGCTTCTACTACGACTTCGAGGTCGGCCGGCCGTTCACGCCCGACGATCTGGAGCGCATCGAAGCGCGCATGACCGAGCTGCTCGCCGAGAAGCAGCGCTTCGTCCGCGAAGAGGTCGCACGCGCCGACGCGCTCGAGGAGTTCGCCGACCAGCCCTACAAGGTCGAGATCATCGAGCTGGTCGGCGACGGCACCATCGTCTCCACCGTCGATGCGGCGCCCGAGCAGGACGGCGAGGACCCGGCCTTCACCGTCTACCGCAACGTCCGCGAGAGCGGCGAGGCGGCGTGGTCCGACCTGTGCCGGGGCCCCCACGTGCCCTCGACCGACCGCATCCCGGCGTTCGCGCTGCTGCGCTCGGCGGGCGCGTACTGGCGGGGGCGCGAGGACCAGCCGATGCTCCAGCGCATCTACGGCACCGCCTGGGAGTCGCGCAAGGCCCTCAAGCAGCACCTGACGATGCTCGAGGAGGCCAGGAAGCGCGACCACCGCAAGCTCGGCCGCGAGCTCGAGCTGACCTACCAACCCGAGGAGCTCGGCCCGGGCCTGGCGATCTTCCTGCCGAACGGTGCCATCGTCCGCCAGCAGATGGAGGACTGGATCCGCGCGGAGACCCTGAAGCGCGGGTACCAGCCGGTCTACACCCCGCACATCGCCAAGGAGGACCTCTGGCGGATCTCGGGGCACCTCGAGAACTACAGCGAGCTGATGTACCCGGCCATGGAGATCGACGACGGGGCCGCCGCCTACCGCTTGAAGCCCATGAACTGCCCGTTCCACATCCTGGCGTACGGATCGCGGACGCGCTCGTACCGTGAGCTGCCGATCCGCATCGCCGAGCTCGGCACCGTCTACCGCTACGAGCGTTCCGGCGTGGTCAACGGGATGCTCCGGGCGCGTGGGTTCACCCAGGACGACAGCCACATCTTCTGCCGCGAGGATCAGGTCGTCGACGAGGTCCACGCGTGCGTGGAGTTCGCTCGCGATCTCTACCGGACCTTCGGGCTCGGCGAACCGTCGCGGGTCGCGATCTCGACCCGGCCCGACAAGTCCCTGCCCGGTAACGACGAGGGCTGGGAGCGGGCCGAGCAGGCGCTCATCGAGGCGGTCGAGCGCACCGGCATGGCCTACGAGACCGACCCCGGCGAGGGGGCCTTCTACGGCCCGAAGATCGACATCCACGCCCGCGACGCCATCGGACGCGAGTGGCAGCTGACGACCGTGCAGGTCGACTTCAACCTGCCCGAGCGCTTCGAGATGTCCTACATCGGCGAGGACGGCGCCAAGCACCGGCCGTACATGGTGCACCGCGCCCTGTTCGGCTCGATCGAGCGCTTCTTCTCGGTGATGGTCGAGTCGTTCAACGGCGCCTTCCCCACCTGGCTGGCGCCCGTCCAGGTCAACGTCGTCCCGGTCGCCACCGACTTCGACGCCTACGCCGACGAGGTCGCTGCAGCGCTGCTGGCTCACGGCGTGCGGGTCGGGGTCGACCGCAGCGATGGCACGCTCGGGAACAAGATCCGCGCCAGCAAGACGAGCAAGGTGCCCTACACCCTGGTGGTGGGCGGGTCCGAGGCCGAAGCCCGGACCGTCGCGGTCAACCCCTACCGGGGCGACCGCCGCGACGCCGAGCTGGACGCGTTCGTCGACGAGGTCGTCACCGAGATCGTTGAGCACCGCACCGAGCTGTCCTCGTGAGCACCTACGGGGACGCGCACGCGGCCTGGTACGACGAGCTGTACCGCTCGCTCGGCAAGGACCACGTCACCGAGGCGCAGCGGCTCCTCGACCGGGTCAGCGACCTGCTCGGCCACGTGCCGGCGTCGTGGCTCGACGTCGCCTGCGGGACCGGTCAGCACCTCGCGGTCATCGGCGACGCCGTCGGTGACGTCGTCGGCGTGGACCTGTCCGAACCGATGCTCGACGTCGCGCGGGCCCGCCTCGGTGGTCGCGTCGAGCTCCGCGTCGCCGACCAGCGCGAGCTCGACCTCGGCCGCCGGTTCGAGGTGGTGACCTCCCTGTTCAGCTCCATCGGCTACGCGTCGGACGCGGCCGAGCTCGACGACATCGTCGCCGCCCTCGCGGCCCACGTCGCTCTCGGTGGTCTGCTGGTCATCGAACCCTGGGTGGAGCCGGACGACTGGCGTGACGAACGCACCCAGGTCGTCGACGTCGAGGAGGGCGGACGCCGCGCCGTCCGGGTCATCACCTCGCGGCGGGAAGGGGACGTGTCCGTCCTCGAGGTCGCCGTGGTGTCCGCCGCCGCTGGCCGGCTGACGGTCGAGCGCGAGGACCACCGCATGCTCCTCGTCCCGCACGAACGGCTCCTCGCTGCCGTCGCCGCCACGGGGCTCGAGGTCGTCTCGGATGTCCGGCCGTCGCCGCCCCCGACCGGCGACGGACCACCGGACCGTGGGCTCGTCATCGCCCGGCGCCCCGCCGAGGGGGCAGCGTGAGCGACCACGTCGGCGAGGACGAAGCTCGCAGCGCGCGCGACGACCAACCGGGGGTCGCCGCCGATCAGCTCCAGCGCCTGTGGGCGCCCTGGCGGTTCGGCTACGTCGCCGGGTCCGAGCCGCTCGACGGGTGCCCGTTCTGCGTGCTGCCCGCCCGTGATCCGTCGCGTGATGCCGAGTCGCTGATCCTGCACCGCGGCGAGCACGCCTTCGTCATCTTCAACGCCTACCCGTACAACCCGGGCCACCTGATGGTCGTGCCGTACGCCCACCACGCCGACCTCGAGACGCTCGACGCGGCCGTGGCCACCGAGGTCTGGGAGCTCGGTCGCCGCACGGTCGGGATCCTGAAGCAGCGGCTTCGTGCGCAGGGCGTCAACCTCGGGATGAACCTCGGTGTGGCTGGGGGAGCGGGCATCGCCGCCCACCTCCACCTCCACGTCGTCCCACGGTGGGGTGGCGACACGAACTTCATCTCGGTCATCGGGGCCGCACGCGTCCTGCCCCAGGCGCTCGACGAGGTCTACGAACAGCTCGCCCCCGCGTTCGCCTGACACCTCCGGCCTGCGCCGCGCACACGCGAGCAGCGGCGTCGATCAGGCTGCGACGGCTACCGTGCGGGCACCATCACCACTCCCAGGTCGAGGCTCGTGGCCCTCCGTTCGCGCTTCCCCGAGTACGTCGAGGCTGTCACCTCGCCGATCGGTCGTGGCATCGCCCGGACCGGGCTGACGCCGAACTGGATCACCACCTTCGGCATCATCCTGACCTTCGTGGCGGCGTGGTCGGTGGCCAACGACCATCCGCTGGCCGGCGGGTGGATCCTGGTCGCCGGCGGGCTGATGGACACCTTCGACGGGGCGGTCGCACGGGCCTCCGGACGGTCCACGCCGTTCGGCGGGTTCTACGACTCGGTCAGCGACCGGATCTCGGATGGAGTGATCCTGGCCGGCGTGGCGTGGTGGGTCGCCGACCAGCCGCGTCTGTTCCTGCTGGCGGTGACCGCGTTGGTCGGTGCCGAGGTGACCTCGTACGTGCGCGCCAAGGCCGAGTCGATCGACCTGGTCTGCAGCGTCGGCATCCTCGAACGGGCCGAGCGGGCCGTGCTGCTGATGTTCGCGCTCGTGTTCCACCGCTGGCTGCTGGAACCGGTCCTGTGGATCCTGGCGGTCGGGTCGGCGGTGACCGTCATCCAGCGCATCCACCACGTCTGGTGCCAGATCGACCGTGACCTGCCCGAGGAGATCGTGGCGCTCACCCTCCACGACCGGGCCTGGAGCCGGGCGTTCAAGGCCGCCGCCCGCCGCTTCTACGGCGAGCGGAACTTCGACGGGGCGCTGGACGAGCACACCTCCGACGATCGTGACGACGTGTCCCCGGAATTGTCCGAGCCGTCGCCGCTGCCGCCAGCCGACACCGATGCGTCCACGCATCCGAACGTGGGACGTCGCCCGTGAGGCAGGCCGCGTCGCTCGAGGATCTGCCACCGCCGCCCGACGAGTCCCTCGGACAGAAGGCGGTCTACTGGCAGTACCGGTCGGTCTGGGAGGCCGCCGCGCGGCTACCGGACCGGCTCGCTCGACGTGTGCCCGGGCGGGTCGGCGCGCTGTGGTACCGCTTCGCCTCGGACGCCCAGCGCGAACAGGTCCGTCGCAACCTCGACCGTGTCACCCGCGGGCACCTCAGCGACCGCGACCTCGACCGGCTGGTCCGCGACGCCTACGTGTCCTACGCCCGGTACTGGCTCGACAGCTTCCGCCTGCACACCATGGACGGGGACGAGGTCGTCGCCGCGTCCACCGGCGAGGGGCTGCACCACGTCGACGCGTTCCGGGACTCCGGCCGGGGCGGGATCTTCGCCACGGGCCACCTCGGTTCGTGGGACGTCGGCGCGTTCTTCACCAGCCAGCGGCGGTGGGGGATGGTCGTGGTCGCCGAGGTCGTCGAACCCCGCCGACTGTTCGAACGGTTCGTCGAGCTGCGCCGCGCGGCCGGGATCGACGTCATCCCGCTCGTGCGCGGTGGTGACATGCTCGACCGGCTCGAGGCACGGATCACCGACGAAGGTGCGCTGGCCACCCTGCTGGCGGACCGCGACCTAACGAGGAAAGGCCCCATCGTCGAGTTCTTCGGCGAGCCCTGCCGCCTGCCACCAGGGACGGCGGCGCTCGCGCGCCGGACCGGCCGTCCGGTGTGCATCGGCGCGTTCCTGACCGAGGGCGACGGGTTCCGCGGTGTGGTCCACGCGCCCATCGAGGTGGCGGAGCTGGACGTCTACGACGGCACGCAGGAGGTCGCGGCCGAGCTCGAGAAGCTGATCGAGCGCTACCCCGATCAGTGGCACGTGTTCGTGCGCAACTGGTTGGCCGACCGCGAACCCGACCACCCGGTGGTCGCGGCCTGGCAGCGCGGTGAGGACTGGCGGTCGCTGGCGCGGACCGAGTGGGCCGAACGACGACGGCCGAGCGGCGCCGCTGAGCTCGCACCGCAGGACCCTTCCGACACCCCGCCGGAGGCTGAGGCGTGAAGGTCGCCATCGTCTCGCCCTACGCGCTGAGCGTGCCGGGCGGCGTGCAGGCCCACGTCGAGGCGCTGGCTGCCGCCCTCCGTGATCGCGGCCACGAGGTCACCACCCTCGGTCCCGGGGCGCCGTCTCGAGGTGGCACCGTGGCCGGCCCGGACCACGTGGTCCACCTCGGTCGTCACCTCCCCGTGCGGTTCAACGGTTCGGTCGCTCCGATCGCGCTGTCGCCCGTGGCCGCACGGACCACCAGGCGCGCGCTCGCCGATCTCGCCCCGGACGTGATCCACGTCCACGAACCGCTCGTGCCGTGGGCCGGGCTCGCCGCGGCGACCACCGATGTCGCACCGGTCGTCGGGACCTTCCACGCGTGGTCGGACGCGTCGCGGCTGTACCGAGCCGGGCGTCCGGTCGCGCGACGGGTCGCTGACCGGCTGGCGGTGCGCCTCGCGGTGAGCGACGCCGCGGCCGCGTACCACGCGGGGGCGCTCGGCTGGCCGACCTCGCGGTTCCGCATCGTGCCGAACGGCGTCGACGTCGCCCGGTTCTCCGGAGCCGAGCCGTTCCCGGAGCTGATCGACCCCGAACGCCCCACCCTGCTGTTCGTCGGCCGACTCGAGCGGCGCAAGGGGCTCGAGCCGCTGATCCGCGCCTTCACCCGCCTCAAGACCGATCGCCCGGAGCTCCGTCTGCTCGTGGTGGGTGACGGTCCGGAGCGGGACCGCTGCCAGGAGCTCCTCCCGGCGCGGCTGCGCTCGGACGTGTCGTTCCTCGGCCGCGTCGATCACGACGAGCTCCCGCGCTTCTACGCCTCGTGCGACCTCTACGTGGCGCCGTCCCTCGGTGGCGAATCCTTCGGGATCGTGCTGCTCGAGGCGATGGCGGCGGGGCGAGCGATCGTCGCTTCGAACATCCCCGGCTACCGGAGCGTGGCCACCGACGGGCGACAGGGGCGGCTCGTACCACCGGGCGATCCCGCGGCCCTGGCGACCGCTATCGGCACGTTGCTCGACAACCCGTCGCTGCGCAGCGCGATGGCCGCGGACGGCCGCCGGACGGTGGACGCGTTCGACTGGGCTCGCGTGGCCGAACAGGTCGCCGATGCGTACGGCGAGGCTGTCGCGCCCTGACCTCGTCCGGGACACGACCGGACCTCGTCCGGGACGACCGGCGCAGCGCTTGGGCTGTCCGAACGGCCACGGCCGGTACGGTCACGCCCGTCGCGCTCCCCCCCGTCGCGCTCCCCCCCGTCGCGCTCCCCACCCGCGAGGTCCCTCGTGCGTCTCCCGCTGCCGCGCCGCGTCGTCACCGCGGCGCTCGTCGGTCCGCTCCTGCTCGCCGGTTGCCGGGGCGAGGACCCGGCTCCGCCTCCTCCGGTGGCGAGCGAGACGCCCGCCGAGGAACCTGAACCTGAACCTGAAGCGGAGCCCGAGCCCGAGCCCGAACCGACGGCCCGCGCGCCGCTCAGCGGGACGCTGCTGACGGACGAGGGCGCCGCGGTCCTCGCGGAACGTCCGGTGCTGATCACCAAGGTCGAGAACTCGCCCCAGGCCCGTCCCCAGGCCGGCCTCGACCACGCCGATGTCGTGCTCGAGGAGCTCGTCGAGGGTGGCGTGACGCGGTTCATCGCGATCTTGCACAGCGACCTGCCCGATGACGTCGGCCCCGTCCGCTCGGGGCGGCCCGTCGACGTCGCCATCGGCTCGGGTTTCGGCGAGTCCGTGTTCGTCTACTCGGGCGCCCGAGCCCAGGTGCAGGGGATGTTGCGTGCCTCGCCGATGGTCCTCCTCGAGGAGGGGGCACCCGGCGTACGCCGCGTCTCCGACCGCCGCCCGCCGCACAACGTCTTCATCCGCCCCGCCGAGGTCCTGGCCGCGGGGATCGAGCGGGGCGCCGGTCCGTTCTCGGTAGCACCGTGGGCGTTCGCCGATGAAGCTCCCGACGGCGCGCTCGCGTGCGCCGCCGACAGCACGGGGTGCACCGACCCCGGCGCGAGCATCACGGTTCCGATGTCGCGCTCGAACCGGACCGGTTGGACCTACGACGCTGCCGCTGAGCTGTACCGGCGCGACCAGAACGGTCAGGCCTCGACCGTGACCGGATCCGGGCGGATCGGTGCCGCCAACGTCGTCGTCCTCGCCACCCGTCACTACACCGACGGCTGCTGCGACACCAACGGTGCTCCCTACTCCGAGACCGACGTGATCGGCGAGGACGTGGCGATCATCCTCCGGGATGGCCAGCGGTTCGACGCCCGGTGGCGCAAGACCGCCGCCGATCAGCCGCTCGAGCTCCTCGGTCCCGGCGGGGAACCGTTCCAGCTCAAGCCCGGACCCACCTGGATCCACCTCCCGAGCAGCGAGGTCGTCGCCGGGATGTGACCGCCGACCACCGACGCACGGTTCCGCCCTCTGGCGGACCGGTCCGGGCGTCCGCGTCGGTACGCTCGTCCTCGACCCGTCCCGCGTCCCGTTCGACGCACCTCGGCACACCACAGGAGTCGTCCCGTGAGCGACGCCACCGCCGCTTCCCCGTCCGCCCGCACCGGTAGCGACCGCGTCAAGCGCGGCCTCGCCGACATGCTCAAGGGCGGCGTCATCATGGACGTCGTGACCCCGGACCAGGCGCGCGTCGCCGAGGAGGCCGGGGCGGTCGCCGTCATGGCGCTCGAGCGCGTCCCCGCCGACATCCGCCGCGACGGTGGAGTCGCGCGGATGAGCGACCCGGACATGATCGACGGGATCATCGACGCCGTGTCGATCCCGGTCATGGCCAAGGCACGCATCGGCCACATCGTCGAGGCACAGGTGCTGCAGTCCCTCGGTGTCGACTACGTCGACGAATCCGAGGTCCTCACCCCTGCCGACGAGGCCCACCACATCGACAAGTGGCGCTTCGACGTCCCGTTCGTGTGTGGCGCGACCAACCTCGGCGAAGCGCTCCGCCGCATCGCCGAGGGCGCCGCGATGATCCGCTCCAAGGGCGAGGCGGGCACCGGCAACGTCGTCGAGGCGACTCGCCACATGCGCTCGATCGCCGGCGAGGTCCGCCGCCTGTCGACCATGGATGAGACCGAGCTGTACGCGGCCGCCAAGGAGCACCGCGCTCCCGTCGAGCTGGTGCGCGAGGTCGCCGAGACCGGCCGTCTCCCGGTCGTGCTGTTCACCGCCGGCGGGATCGCCACCCCGGCGGACGCCGCCTTCATGATGCAGCTCGGCGCCGACGGCGTCTTCGTCGGCTCCGGCATCTTCAAGTCCGGCGACCCCGCCGCACGGGCCCGCGCCATCGTCGAGGCCACGACGCACTTCGAGGACCCGGCCGTCATCGCCAAGGTCTCGCGCGGCCTCGGCGAGCCGATGGTCGGTATCGACATCTCGCAGCTGCCGGCCGAGCAGCGGTACGCCGACCGCGGCTGGTGAGCGGAGCCACACCCGCCGCCGCCCACACCGGCGCGCCCCACCCGCGGTGGACACCGGGGGAGCGGCTCGCCGGTCGTGACCCGGTGGCCACCCCCGCGGAGGGAGCCCCGGTCGTCGGCGTCCTCGCCCTCCAAGGTGACGTTCTCGAGCACCTCCGTGCGCTCCGCCGCGTCGGAGCCGACGCCCGCGAGGTGCGGACGCGCGGGCAGCTCGACGCGGTCGACGCGCTGGTGCTCCCCGGCGGTGAGTCGACGACCATCGGCCGGCTGCTCGAGGTCTTCGACCTGCTCGACCCCGTCCGGGACCGCGTCCGGGCGGGCATGCCGGTGCTCGGGACCTGCGCCGGGATGATCCTCCTCGCTACCTCGCTCGACCAGGACCGGCCGCAGCCCCTGATCGGCGTGCTGGACGTGCAGGTGCGGCGGAACGCGTTCGGGCGCCAGCGCGAGTCGTTCGACGTCGAGCTGACGGTCCCCGAGCTCGGGGAGCCGCCGGTGGATGTCTCGTTCATCCGCGCACCGGTCGTCACCGAGGTTCGCGCCGAGGATGTCGAGGTCCTCGCCGAGGTCGAGCTCGGGCCGGTGCTGGTGCGGCAGGGCCACGTCTGGGCCGCGGCGTTCCACCCGGAGCTCACCGGTGACGACCGCCTCCACGCCGCGTTCGTCGGCTCGCTCCGCCGCGTGACGGGCTGAACGTGTCGACCGTCCGTGTCGAGCTGGTGGCGCTCGCACTCGGCCTCGGGATCGCCGCACTGGCCGTCGCCACGACCGTCGCCACCCGACACGAAACCGCGGTCCGGGGTGGACGGGTGCGCGGCCTGGCGCCCCTGGTCCCGTGGCTCGGGACGCTGGTGGTCGTGCTGCTCCTGATCCGCGGCGCCACCGCCGGCGCCCTCGTGGTGGGCGTGGTCACGGTGATCCACGCCGGCGTCACCCGCTGGCGGGCCGTGACGGCCGCCCGCCGCCACCCCTGACCCGGTCGCCCCTCTGGCCTACCGGTAGGCCAGGAGGGGCAGGGGTGCCCCTCGGGGTCTACCGGTAGATGACCCCGGTCGCCGTCGGGTGCCTACCGGTCGGCGGGAGGGGGCAGGGGTGCCCCTCTGGGTCTACCGGTAGGTGAGGAGGGGCCGGGCAGTGGAACGCATCGGACCGGAACGTTCCGTGGGCACCGGGCTCTCGGTACGGTGTCCGCAGGTCCGCGACCGGGGGAAGGTCGCACCGTCCGAGGAGCCATCGTGAGCGCGTCCACCGTCGCCCGTGCCGGAGCCGAACGGCGCACACCGACACCACAGGTCGTCCGCGGTGGCACGGTCTTCGATGGCCAGGGCGGGGACGGCGTCCTCGCCGACGTCGTGACCCGGGACGGGGTCGTCGAGGGCATCGTCGCCCCCGGCACGACCGTCGCCGGCGCCACCGAGATCGACGCCGGCGGCTGCTGGGTCACCCCCGGGTTCGTCGACCTCCACACCCACTACGACGCCGAACTCGAGGTCTCCCCGAGCCTCGACGAATCGGTGCGTCACGGCATCACCACCGCGCTGATCGGTTCGTGTGGGTTGTCGATGGCCGTCGGTGACCCGGTCGACATGGCCGACATGTTCTGTCGCGTCGAGGGGATCCCGCGCGAGCTCGTGCTGCCGGTCCTCGAACGCGCCGTGACGTGGGACTCGCCGGCCGAGTACCTCGATCACCTCGCCTCGTTGCCGCTCGGACCGAACGTCACCGCGATGCTCGGGCACTCGACGATCCGTGCCCACGCGATGGGGCTGGAACGATCGCTGTCAGAGCACGTCAAGCCCACCCGCGACGAGCTGCTCGGGATGGGTCGGCTCCTGCGCGGTGCGCTCGAAGCCGGCTACCTCGGCCTGTCCATCAACACCCTGCCGTGGGACAAGATGGACGGGGACCGCTTCCGCAGCCGCCCGACCCCGTCGGTGTTCGCGAACTGGGACGAGTTCCGGTTCCTCAACCGGGTCCTGCGCCGCTACGGGGCGGTGTGGCAGGGCGTGCCGGACGTGTCCACGAAGATCAACGTCGCGATGTTCCTGTGGGAGTCGATGCCGATCGGCCGGCGACCCCCGCTGCGGACCATGATCATCTCGCTCGCCGACCTGAAAGCCGACCGCACGATCCGGCACACCGCCGGCGCGCTCGCTCGGCTCGCCAACGAGGTCTTCGGCGCGGACCTGCGCTTCCAGTCCCTGCCGACGCCGTTCGACATGTTCGTCGACGGGATGGAGGTGCCCGTCATCGAGGAGTTCGGCGCCGGGACGTCGGCGCTGCACGAGATCGACGGCCAGAAGCGCGCCGACCTGCTCCGCGACCCCGAGTTCCGCGCCACGTTCCGCAAGCAGTGGCGCGCGTTCTTCCCCGGTCGCGCCTACCACCGCGATCTCGACGAGTCGCGGATCATCGACTGCCCCGAGCGGAACGTGGTCGGACGCACCTTCGGCGACATCGCCCGCGAACGGGGCGACGACCCGATCGACTGCTTCCTCGACCTCCAGGCCGAGCACGGCAACAAGCTGCGGTGGTACACGGTCATCGCCAACGACCGGACGGCAGCGCTGCGGTGGGTGGTCGACCACCCCGCCGTGCTCATCGGCTTCTCGGACGCCGGCGCGCACCTGCGCAACATGGCCTTCTACAACTTCGGCCTGCGGATGCTGAAGCTGGTCCGCGACGCGGAGCTCGAGGGTCAGCCGTTCATGAGCACGGGTCGCGCCGTGCACCGGCTCACCGCCGAGATCGCCGACTACCTCGGCGTCGACGGGGGGACGCTCGCGCCGGGTCGCCCCGCGGACCTGGTGGTGGTCGACCCGACCCAGCTCGATGACCGGCTCGAAGCCATCCACGAGGCACCGATGGCGGGCTTCCCCGGCCTGCAGCGCTACGTGCGTCGCAACGAAGGTGCGGTCCGCACGGTGCTGGTCGGTGGCCACGTCGCCTGGCAGGACGATGCACCGGGCGCCGGGCTGGGTGAGGTCGCCATGGGTCAGCTGCGTCGCCCGATCGACCGACCGCTCGTGGCGCGCTGACCCGACCGGTCACGCTGACCCGACCGGTCACGCTGACCTTGAAGCGCTACGGACGGAGGGTCACGTCGGGGGCCCGCACGGTCGAGCGCGGCCCGCGATGCTGTGAGCGTGTCCTCCTCCGCGCTCCTCAACGCCCTCGCCCGCCTCGTCGCGGCGGTGGTCGTGATCGTGGCGACGGCCGCGCTGCTGGCCATGCCGTTCGTCCCGGTCGTGCTCGTCGGGACCTCGACGGTCGAAGCGGTCGAGACCACCCTGCTCGACGCGCCGCCGCTGCCCGACGAGCTGCCGGTCGCCGCGCAGCTGTCCACGGTGCACGACCGCGATGGCGCGCGGATCGCCGAGCTCGCCGGTGAGATCCGACGCGAGCCCGTCGCCTACGAGCAGATCCCGCAGGTCGTGATCGACGCGGTGCTCGCCACCGAGGACTCCGGCTTCTTCGACCACAGCGGTGTCGAACACGGATCGATGGTCCGCGCCGCGGGCCGCAACCTCGCGGCGGGCGGCATCGCCGAGGGCGCCTCGACCATCACCCAGCAGTACGTGAAGATGACGCTGCTCACGCCGGACCAGACCATCGAGCGCAAGATCCACGAGGTGCTGCTCGCCGTCGAGCTCGAGAAGCGGGACTCGAAGGAGAAGATCCTCGGGGGCTACCTCAACGCCGTCTACCTCGGCGAGGGGGTCTACGGGTTCGGGACCGCTGCGGACCACTACTTCTCCAAGCCGCTCGACGAGCTCGACGTCGCCGAGGCGGCGCTCCTGGCCGGGACGATCCAGGCACCGGCGGCGACGAACGCGGTCGTCGCGCCCGACGTCGCCCGTCAGCGCCGCGACGTCGTGATCCGCCAGATGCTCGACCAGGACCGGATCACTCGGGGTCAGGCCGACGCGGCGATGGCCGGCGAGATCGCGCTCAACCTGCGCAACCGCGACTTCGGCGAGCCGTTCTGGATCGACACGGTCAAGCGCCTGATCTACGACGCGAACGCGGCGCTGCAACCGGGCCTGCAGGAGGCGGTGGGCGAGAGCGTCGACGATCGGATCGATGCGTTGTTCGCCGGCGGCCTGCGGATCGAGACGACCCTCGACCGTGGCCTGACCGCCGCCGCCGAGACCGCCATCCGCGAACAGCTCACCGACCCGGCCAGCGATCCCATGAGCTCGCTCATCAGCCTCGAGCACGCCAGCGGTGCCGTCCGCGCGTTCGCGCTCGGCCCGCAGGAGTACGGCCAGTGCGACCCGGACCAGGAGGAGCCCTGCACGCTGACCACGACCAACCCCGCCGTCCCGTGGGGTGGCGGGTCCGGCCGCCAGCCGGGGTCGGCGTTCAAGCCGTTCGTCGCGGCCGCCGCGCTCGAGGACGGGTTCGACCAGATCCCGGTCGAGGACCCGCGGCCGGACAGCGACGGCGATGGCGACGACGATGACGGCGAGGTCGACGAGAACGAGCCACTGGTCTACGACGCACCGTCGGGCGAGCTCATCCCCGGTTGCGGTGGCGAGGACGACGACTGGGAGCCCTCGAACTACGGCGGCAGCGATGCGGGCGAGGTCGACCTCGCCGAAGCGATGCGGCGTTCGGTCAACACCTACTTCATCAAGCTCGCCCGCGACGTCGGGGTCGAACGCATCGCCGACCTCGCGATCCAGCACGGGCTCCGCGGCGGGACCCTCGACACCTTCGGCCCGGTGGACTGCTCCATCGCCCTCGGTTCGGCGGACATCTTCCCGCTCGGGATGGTGCTCGGGTACGGGACGTGGGCGAACGACGGCGTGCTGTGCGAGCCCTACGTGATCGAGCGGGTCCTCGACCGCGATGGCCAGGTGCTGTACCAGCACGAACCTCGCTGCGAGCGGATCGTCGACGGGTCCACCGCCTCGCAGATGCGAGCGATCCTGCGCGGCCCGGTGTCGCCGAGCGGGACCGCGCCCTCCGTGGGCAACCGCGTCGGCGGTGGCGTGTTCGGCAAGACCGGGACGACCAACAGCTCGGTGGACGCCTGGTTCGTCGGCTCGGCGGGTGACCTCACCCATTCCGCGTGGGTCGGCTTCGAGACCCCGCGGCCGATGGAGGACATCCGCATCGACGGCCGCTACTACAACAACGTCACGGGTGGCTCGGTGCCGGCCAGCATCTGGGCCGACTACGTCGCGGACGCTGCCAGCTGAGAACCTTCGGGCGGTAGGCTCGCGGCTTCCGTGCGCCCGGCCTGGCGCGAGCACCGATCCGGGAGACCTGCGATGTCCGGCCACAGCAAGTGGTCCACGATCAAGCACAAGAAGGCGGCCAAGGACGCCCGCCGCGGCAAGCAGTGGGCCAAGCTGATCCGACAGATCGAGGTCGCGGCCCGCGGGGCGGGCACGGCCGACGTCGAGTCGTCGCCCTCGCTCGCGCTGGCGGTCCAGAAGGCCAAGGACGCCGAGGTCCCGAAGGACACGATCGAGCGCGCGTGCAAGCGCGGCGCCGGCGAGCTCGAGGGTGCGGCGGCCTACGAACCGGCCCAGTACGAGGGGTACGCGCCCGGGGGGATCGCGGTGCTCGTCGACGTGCTGACCGACAACCGCAACCGGACCGCCGCGGACGTCCGGAGCGCCTTCACCAAGGCCGGGGGCAGCCTCGCTGAGCCGGGGTCGGTCGCCTTCCAGTTCACCCGCCGTGGTCGCGTGGTGCTGGGCAAGGACGGCGTGGACGAGGACGAGGTGATGCTGGTCGGGCTCGACGCCGGCATGGAGGACCTCGAGTCTGATCCCGACACCTACACCGCCTGGTGTGACCCGAGCGACGCCGCCGATCTGCGATCTGCGCTCGAGGGCGCCGGTTTCAAGGTGCAGGAGTCCGGTTCGACGATGGTCCCCGCCACGACGGTGCCCATCGCCGAGGTGGGGGAGGCCCGCAAGGTCCTGCGGCTGCTCGACGACCTCGACGACAACGACGACGTCCAGGACGTCTACGCCAACTTCGACATCCCCGACGAGCTCATCGACGAGCTCGAGGACGCCTGACCGCGACCGTGTCCGGGGTCCTCGGCCCCGCTGTCGGTGGCTGGTAGCGTGACGAACGCGTGTTCGGTCCGCACCACCTCCGACCAGGAGCTCGCGTGTCCGCCAACCCACCGTCGCCGCCGGCGACCGTGCTCGGGGTCGACCCCGGGCTGACGCGTTGCGGGATCGGGGTCATCACCGGTCCGGCCTCACGGCCGGTCCTGGTCGACGCCATCTGCGTGCGCACGCCGCCGGGTCTCCCGCACGAGCAGCGTCTGCTGGCGGTGCACGACGCGGTCGCTGCGGCGATCGACCGGCACCGACCCGACGCCGTCGCCGTCGAGCGCGTGCTGTTCTCGGTCAACGTGCGGACCGCGATGCCCACCGGGCAGGCCGCAGGGGTCGCGCTGCTCGCCGCCGCCCGCGCTGGTCTGACCGTGCACCCCTACAGCCCCAACGAGATCAAGCTGACCGTCACCGGATCGGGGACCGCCGACAAGCGCGCCGTCGGACGCATGGTCGCCGCCCAGCTCCGCGTCGCCACCATCCCCGGCCCCCCGGACGTCGCCGACGCCCTCGCGGTGGCGCTCACCCACCTCGCCCGCTCCCGCGTCAGCGCGCTGACCGCCGCGACCCCCGCGGCGACGGCGCTGGTCGAGGCCGCCGCGTCGGCGGATCGCGCCCGCCGAGGTGGGTGGGAAGCCGTGCTCGCCGACCGCGCCAGGAGGACCGGAACGTGATCAGCCACCTGCGCGGCACCGTCGCCGCCCGTGATGCCGGGTCCGTCGTCGTCGACGTGGCCGGCGTCGGCTACCTCGTCCACGTCGCGCCGTCGGACAGCGTCCCCGCCCGCGGGCAGGAGATCGTCCTGCACACCTCGCTGCAGGTCCGCGAGGACTCGATGACCCTCTACGGCGCCACCGAGCGCGGCTCCATCCAGCTGTTCGAGCTGTTGCTGACCGCCTCCGGCGTCGGTCCGAAGCTCGCCCTCGCCTACCTGTCGACGCACCGGCCGGACGTGCTGCGCACGGCCATCGCGGCGGGCGACCTCGACACCCTCACGCAGGTGCCGGGGGTCGGTCGCAAGGGTGCCGAACGGCTCGTGCTCGAGCTCAAGGACAAGGTCGGCGGCGTCGGTGCACCCCTCGTCGGGGTGGCGGGCGCCGGTGAGGTCCAAGCGTCGGATGCGTTGACCGAGGTCCGCGACGGCCTGCTCGCGCTCGGGTACTCCTCGGCCGAGGTCCAGCCGGTGCTGGCCACGCTGGTCGGGACCGGGGACGACGTGTCCGACCTGCTGCGGCGGGCGCTGCGCACCATCGGGACGGGGGCGGCGTGACCGAGCGCGACGACCTGGTGGAACCCGCTGTCCTCCCGGGGGAGGACCGGGTCGAAGCGTCCCTGCGACCGCAGTCCCTGGCCGAGTTCGTCGGTCAGGACCGCGTCCGGCGCCAGCTCGAGCTGGTCCTGCTCGGCGCCAAGCAGCGCGGCCAGGCTGCCGATCACGTGCTGCTGTCGGGCTCGCCGGGGCTCGGCAAGACCACCTTGGCCGCGATCGTGGCCGCCGAGGTCGGGGCGCACCTGCGGACCACGTCCGGGCCCGCCATCGAACGCCCCGGCGACCTCGCCGCGATCCTGACCGGGCTCGAACCCGGCGACGTGCTGTTCGTCGACGAGATCCACCGGCTCGCTCGCCAGGTCGAGGAGGTGCTCTACCCGGCCATGGAGGACCTGAAGCTCGACATCGTCGTCGGCAAGGGCCCCGGTGCGCGTTCCATCCGGCTGGACCTGCCACCGTTCACGCTCGTCGGGGCGACCACCCGGACCGGGCTGCTGTCCTCCCCGCTGCGTGACCGGTTCGGGTTCTCGGCCCAGCTCGAGCACTACGACCCGCCCGAGCTCGAACGCATCGTGCGCCGGTCCGCGGACCTCCTCGGTGTCGACATCGATGCCGAGGGTGGCGCCGAGATCGCCCACCGGTCCCGCGGCACCCCACGCATCGCCAACCGGCTGCTGCGGCGCGTGCGCGACTTCGCCGAGGTCGAGGGGGAGGGACGCGTCGACCGGACCGTCGCCCGCGCAGCGCTGGCCGTCTTCGACGTCGATGAGCTCGGCCTCGACCGACTCGACCGGCGGGTGCTCGAGGCCCTCTGCGGCAACTTCGGTGGGGGACCGGTCGGGTTGGCGACGCTGGCGATCAGCGTGGGTGAGGAACCGGAGACCGTCGAGACGGCGGTCGAGCCCTTCCTGCTCCGTAGCGGGCTGATCCAGCGCACCCCGCGGGGCCGCACCGCCACGCCGGGCAGCTACGCCCACCTCGGCCTCACGCTGCCGGGACCCGGAGCGTGGGCGCTGCCGCTCGAGGATGCCGACCCCGTCTGACCGCTGACCCGGTCCGAGGCGCGGCCGGCCGCCTCCGCTCACACGGGTAGGGTTGGAGGCCAAACAGCCCCGTACCGAAAGGTCGTTCGACGTGGACAACGTCGGCTCGCTCGCGCTCCCGCTCATCTTCCTCGTGGTCCTCTACATGGTGCTCATCCGCCCCCAGCAGAAGCGGCAGAAGCAGCACCAGGCCATGGTCGGCTCCCTGGGCGTCGGCGACGACGTGGTCACCGTCGGTGGCCTCCACGGCGAGGTGATCGATCTGTCCGACACCTGGATGGACCTCGACGTCACCGGCGACAAGGGCGTCGTGCTGCGCGTCGAGCGCACGTCGCTCGCCCGCGTCGTCCGTGAGGAGGTCGCGGTCGTCGACGACGAGACCACCGCGTGACCGCACCCGGCGACGAGGACCTCGAACGTTCCGACCCGGCCGCGGCCGAGCGGGACCGGGACACCTCGTCGTCGGTCGACGACGCCGCAGCGGCGCGCAACGAGGATGACCCGCGCTCGCCCGCGGACCTCGCTGCCATGCGCGGCCGCGCCGATGAGGCCGACCAGCTGGCCGACCCGCTCAGCGCCATCACCGGCTCGGCGGAGGCCGCCATCGTCCGTGGCATCAACGCGGCGGACGTCCTCGTTGAGGCTCGGGAGGTCGCGCTCGACACGACGCGGCGGGCCGGGGACGGGTCCCCCGACATCCTCCACGCGCTGCAGAGCGACGAGGTCGTGTCGGCGTTCCTGAAGCTGTCGGACCAGTTCCTGGCCGCGCAGGGCTTCACCGAGCACGGGTTCCGGCACGCGAACCTGGTCGGCCGCATCGCCCACAACGTCCTGCACCACCTCGGCGCCGACGACGACCTGTGTGAGCTCGCCGCGGTCTCGGGCTACATGCACGACATCGGCAACGTGGTCTCGCGGATGAACCACGGTCTGTCGTCGGCGTGGGTCGCCTACGACGCGCTCCGCCGGCTCGAGGTCGACCCGTACCGGATCGGGGTGGTCCTGTCCGCGGTCGGCAACCACGAGGAGCAGTACGGATCGTCGGTCGGACCGATCGGTGCCGCCGTGATCCTGGCCGACAAGGCCGATGTGCACCGTTCGCGTGTCCGCAAGGGTGCCGACACGGCCGCCGACATCCACGACCGCGTCAACGACGCGGTGACCCACAGCTTCCTGCGGGTCGACAGCGACGCGGCGACCATCACCCTCGAGCTCGAGCTCGACACCGATCGCTCCACGGTCCTCGAGTACTTCGAGATCTTCCTCGACCGGATGATCATGTGCCGCCGCGCCGCCCGGACCCTCGGGTGCGAGTTCCGGATCACCGCGAACGGCGTCGCGGTCGGCTGAGCGCCGTCCGGCCGACGGTACGCTCGAACCTGGCCCGTGACACGGCCGGGGACAGCGGAGGATCGCGACGGAACCGGAGACCGGCACCCCCACGGCGCGCGAACCACGGTCCGCGCCGCTGCCGCCCGCGCGTCCGACCGGGGTCAAGGGGGTCCTGACCAACCTGCCGCTGGTGCGCCGCGGCGACACCCCCGCCGAGCTCGAGGGGCTCGCCCAGGCCATCCGCGCCGCCGGGGGGAAGGCCGATGTCCGGGACGTGGTCCGTGCCTACCGGTACGCCCACGTGATGCACGAGGGGCAGACGCGCCGCTCGGGTGAGGCCTACATCACCCACCCGGTCGCGGTCGCCACCGAGCTCGCCGAGCTCGGCCTCGGCACCGCCACCCTGGTCGCCGCGCTCCTCCACGACGTGGTCGAGGACACCGTCGCCTCGCTCGACGACATCACCGCCGGCTTCGGTGCTGAGGTCGCCCACCTCGTCGACGGGGTGACCAAGCTCGACCGGATCCGGGTCGAGTCCAAGGAGGAGCAGCAGGCCGAGACGCTCCGCAAGATGATCATGGCGATGGCCAAGGACATCCGGGTCCTGGTCATCAAGCTCGCCGACCGTCTCCACAACATGGAGACCATCGGGCACATGCCGCGCGACAAGCAGAAGCGGATCGCGCAGGAGACGCTCGACATCTACGCGCCGCTGGCGCACCGCCTCGGTATGCAGCAGTTCAAGCTGCGGCTCGAGGATCACGGGTTCCGGACGTTGCACCCCAAGCGCTACGACGAGATCGTGGCGATGGTCGAGGACCGCAACCCCGAACGCGAGGCCTACATCGAGGAGGTGATGACCTCCATCCGCGACCAGCTCAAGGAGCTGAAGGTCCGCGGGGACGTCACCGGCCGTCCGAAGCACTACTTCTCGATCTACGAGAAGATGGTGCTGCGGGGCAAGGAGTTCGACGAGATCTACGACCTCGTCGGGGTGCGCGTCATCGTGAACTCCGTGCGTGACTGCTACGCGGTGCTCGGGCAGCTGCACGCGTCCTGGCGGCCGGTCCCCGGCCGCTTCAAGGACTACATCGCGATGCCGAAGGTCAACCTCTACCAGTCGCTGCACACGGCGGTGATCGGGCCGAAGGGTCAGCCGCTCGAGGTGCAGATCCGTACCCGGGCCATGCACCACACCGCCGAGTTCGGTGTCGCGGCGCACTGGATGTACAAGGACGGCGCTCGGGGCAACAGCACCGGGGACGCCAACACCACCGGTGAGCTGCCGTGGATCGAACAGATCCTCGAGTGGCAGGCCGAGGTCGACGAACCGGGTGACTACCTCGAGTCGCTGAAGATCGACCTGTACGCCGATGAGGTGTTCGTCTTCACCCCGAAGGGTGACGTCATGGGGTTGCCCGCCGGGGCCACCCCGATCGACTTCGCGTACGCGGTCCACACCGAGGTCGGCCACCGCTGCATCGGCGCACGCGTCAACGGCCGCCTCGTCCCGCTCGAACACGTGCTGGTCAACGGCGACGTCATCGAGGTGCTGACCTCCAAGGCCGAGGACGCTGGTCCGTCCCGCGACTGGCTCAAGCTGGCGGCATCGACCCGTGCCCAGTCCAAGATCCGGGCCCACTTCAACCGCGAACGGCGCGAGGACGCGATCGGTCGCGGCCGGGACGCGATCACCCGGGCCCTGCGCCGCAAGGGCATCACCTACGCCCGGGTGATGGCCTCCGGCGAGCTGGCCGACGCCGCCACCGAGCTCAACTACAAGGGCACCGAAGCGCTGTTCCGAGCCGTCGGCGAGGGCCACCTCGCTCCCGGCACGGTCGTCACCCAGGTGGTCACCGCGCTCACCGACGTCGTCGAGCCCGAGCCCGAGATCTCCGACCTGCCGACCCAGGCGGCGCCGATCCGGATCGGTCAGGGCTCCGGCGACGACGTCACCGTCGAGGGCGACTCGAGCATGCTGGTCAAGCTCGCCCGTTGCTGCACCCCGGTGCCGGGCGACGACATCGTCGGGTTCGTCACCCGCGGGCGGGGCGTGTCGGTCCACCGCGAGGACTGTTCGAACGTCGCCGATCTCCGGGCCGGCGAGGACGACCGGTTCGTGCCCGTCGGCTGGTCCGGCGAGCAGACCGCCACCTTCCTCGTGCAGGTCCAGATCGAGGCGTTCGACCGCAAGCACCTGCTGCGGGACATCACCGCCGTCCTCGGCGACCTGCACATCAACATCACCTCGGCGCAGGTGGCCACACGCCGGGATCGCGTCGCGGTCCTGCGCTTCCATTTCGAGCTCGGCGACCCGACCCACCTCGAGTACGCGCTGCGCAGCGTCCGCCGCGTCGAGGGGGTCTACGACGCCTACCGCGTGGTCCCGAAGGGAGCCGGCACCGGCAGCGGCACCGGCACGCGCAGCGAGGCCGGTGCCCGCGCCTGAACGGGGGCCGGACCGCCCCGTTCGGTGGGGTCCGGACCTCCGGCGACGGCGCGGCCGGCTGCACCGCGCCGCGTGTCACGGGGTGAGCACGACCTTCAGCGCGCCCGTCTCGCCCGCGCGGGCGAACACGTCGTAGGCGTCGATGAAGTCGGCCATCGCGAAGCGGTGGGTGACGAACGGCGACGGGTCGATACGTCCGGCGGCGATGAGCTTGAGCAGCTTCGGCGTGGAGGATGTATCGACCAGACCGGTCGTGATGGTCACGTTCTTGATCCAGAGCTTCTCGAGGTGCAGCGTCGCCGGCTCGCCGTGGACACCGACGTTGGCGACTCGGCCACCGGGCCGCACCAGTTCCGTGCACAGCTCGAAGGTCGCGGGGTAGCCGACCGCCTCGATGACGACGTCCGCGCCGAGCCCGTCGGTGAGCGCCATCACCTCCGCGACCGGATCCTCGAGCCGGTTGTTGATCGTGACGTCCGCACCGAACTTCTTGGCCGCCTCGAGACGCTGTGGCTCGAGGTCGATCGCGATGATCCGGCTCGGACCGAACAGCTGCGAACCCTGCATCGCCGACAGACCGATCGGGCCAGCGCCGACGACGGCGACGACCGCACCCGGCTGGACCTGGCCGTTGAGCACGCCCACCTCGAAGCCCGTCGGGAGGATGTCGGCGAGCATGAGCAGCTGCTCGTCGGCGACCCCGTCGGGGACCGGGTGGGTCGAGGTGTCAGCGAACGGGACACGGACCAGCTCGGCCTGGGTGCCGTCGATGGTGTGACCGAGGATCCACCCGCCACCGCCGAGGCACTGGCTGTAGCTGCCGGTCCGGCAGTAGTCGCACCGGCCACAGGCGGTGATGCAGGACACGAGCACACGGTCGCCGACCGCGACGTTCTTGACGCCGGCACCGACCTGATCGACCGTGCCGACGGCCTCGTGGCCGAGGATGCGGCCCTCGGTGACCGTGGGCACGTCGCCCTTCAGGATGTGCAGGTCGGTGCCGCAGATGGTGACGGCGTCGACGCGGACGATCGCGTCGGTGTCGTCGATGAGCTTCGGGTCGGGGACCTCTTCCCAGCGCTTGTCGCCGGGGCCGTGGTAGACGATGGCCTTCACGTCGTGCCTCCTGCCGTGGCGCGCACGGTCGGCGCGGTCACGGGCACCCACCGGCTCCCGGGGGGTGTTGCGTCGAGCCTGGTTCATCGGGGCAGCTGCGGCCAGAGGAGGAGGTCCCGTCGGGAGGGCGTTGCGAGGCTCCCGCTAGCCTCGCGGACGTCGTGACGAGAACCTCGAAGGAGCAGCGCCCGTGACCGATCGGTTCGTGCTCGGCGTGCCGCTCGGGCGGTGGCAGACCAACTGCTTCGTCGTGGGCGATCGGGCGGCGGGTACCGCCATCGTCGTCGACCCGGGGGAGGGGGCCGAGGAGGCCGTCCCGCAGCTGCTCAGCCAGGCGGGGGTGACCTGTGAAGCGATCGCCCTCACCCACGGGCACCTCGACCACGTCTGGGGTGTCCCGCAGCTCGCGCGTGAGCTCGACGTCCCCGTCCTGCTCCACCCCGACGACCGGTGGATCTGGGACGACCCGGCCGCCGCGTTCGGTGCCCCACCCGAGCTGCTCCAGCAGCAGTTCGGGCTGACGTGGGACCCGCCGACCGACCACCTGCGCGACGTGGCGGACGGCGACGACGTCACGCTCGCCGGGACCACCTACCGGGTCCACCACAACCCGGGCCACACTCCCGGCCACGTGACCTACCTCGGCCGCAGCTTCGGGGACGTGCCCGTGAGCTTCGCGCTCGGCGATGCCGACGTGGCCACCGACCAGGTGCTGTTCTCGGGCGACCTGATCTTCGCGGGGTCGGTGGGCCGCAGCGACTTCCCCCGCGGCGACGGCGACCGCTTGCTGCGCTCGCTGGTCGAGACCGTGGTGCCACTCGGTGACGACACCCTCATCCTCAGCGGCCACGGACCGGACACCACTGTCGGGCGCGAGCGAGCCTCCAACCCGTTCCTGCACCAGGCGATCGCCCGCCACGGCTGAGACGCCGCCGTCCGTCGCTCCCTCCACCACCTCGAGGTCCCCGTGGCCACCATCGACGCCAACCCGCCCTCCGGCACCCGCGACTTCCTGCCCGCCGAGGTCGCTCGGCGCGAGCGCGCCTTCGCCACCATCCGCGACGTCTTCCGCCGGCACGGGTTCGCCCCGCTGGACACCCCGGCGTTCGAACGGCTCGAGGTCCTCACCGGCAAGTACGGCGAGGAGGGCGACCAGCTGATCTTCAAGATCCTGCGCCGCGGTGAACACGAGGCCTCCGGCGACGCCGATCTCGCGCTCCGCTACGACCTGACCGTGCCGCTCGCCCGCGTCGTGGCGCGCTACGGATCGCAGCTGCCGACGCCGTTCAAGCGGTACCACATCGCCCCGGTCTGGCGGGCGGACCGTCCCGGCAAGGGGCGCTACCGCGAGTTCTTCCAGTGCGATGTCGACACCGTCGGCTCGGACTCGCTGCTGGCCGACGCCGCGACCCTCGTGGCCGTCGCCGACGTGCTCGACTCGCTCGGCCTGTCCGGGTTCCGGGTGCAGCTCAACTCGCGGAAGGCGCTCGCCGGGCTCGTCGAGAGCTACGGCCTGCCCGATGCCGCCGAGACCGACGTGCTCGTCGCGCTCGACAAGCTCGACAAGATCGGCGTGGACGGCGTGGCCGCCGAGCTCCGCGAGCGTGATGTACCGACCGACGTGGTCACCGCCATCGCCGACGATCTCGGGTCGGGCGACCTCGACGCTGCGGTCCGTGACCGGCTGGCCGGCACCGACCGTGGCCGCGCCGGGCTCGCCGAGGTGGACCGCGTCCTCGACCTCGCCGGCGACGTGCCGGGCGGGCAGCTGGTCTACGCGCCCGTCCTCGCCCGTGGGTTGTCGTACTACACCGGGCCGGTCTTCGAGGTGGTGCACGACGCGCTGGCGGTCACGATCGCGGCGGGTGGCCGCTACGACGGGCTGATCGGCATGTTCCAGTCGAACGACGTGCCGGCCACCGGTGGCAGCCTCGGTATCGAGCGGATCCTGCTCCTGCTCGAACAGCAGGAAACCGCCGACGAGGCGGCCGATCTCGACGCGCCCGACGTGGTCGTGACCGTCATGGACGAGGACGGTGCGGCGGACGCGGTGGCGATGGCACAGCGCCTACGGGGCGCCGGCTTCTCGGTCGACCTCGAGGTCGGTGGCGGCAAGCTCGGCAAGCAGCTCAAGCGTGCCGACCGTCGCGGTGCCCGCACGGCGGTCATCCGCGGGGCCGACGAACGCGCCGCCGGTACGGTCGCCCTCAAGGACCTGCGCTCCGGCGACCAGACCACCGTCGCCGAGAGCGAGCTTCCTGCCTCCCTCGGGGCCATCCTCGGACGCTGAAGCTGCGTCCGACCCGCCCCGACCCTTCCGTCCCACCGAGCATCGAGCCCGACGTGAGCATCACCCCCCACGGCGCCATGCGCTCCGCCGCCGGCGGCGACCTGCGTGCCGAGCACGCCGGCGAGACCGTCACGATCGCCGGTTGGGTCGATAACCGTCGCGATCACGGCGGCGTGGCCTTCCTCGACCTGCGCGACCGCGCCGGCATCGTCCAGGTCGTGGCCGATCCGACCGCGTCGGACGCGCTCGAGGCCGCCCACCGCGTGCGCTCCGAGTGGGTGCTGCGGATCACCGGTGAGGTCCGGATGCGGCCCGAGGGGATGCGCAACGACAAGCTCCCCTCCGGTGACGTCGAGGTCGCCGCCACCTCCGTCGAGGTGCTGTCGATCGCCGAGACCCCGCCGTTCCCGGTCGAGGACAGCATCGACGTGTCCGAGGAGCTCCGGCTCGTCCACCGCTACGTGGACCTGCGGCGCCCGCGGATGCTGCACAACCTCGAGGTCCGCGCCCGCACCACCTCGATCATCCGACGGGTGATGGAGCGCAACGGCTTCCTCGACGTCGAGACCCCGCAGCTGACCCGCCCGACGCCCGAGGGCGCGCGCGACTTCCTGGTGCCGTCCCGCCTCCAGCCGGGGGAGACCTACGCGCTGCCGCAGTCCCCGCAGCTGTTCAAGCAGCTGCTGATGGTCGCCGGCATCGAGCGCTACTACCAGATCGCCCGCTGCTTCCGGGACGAGAACCTGCGGGCCGACCGGCAGCCCGAGTTCACTCAGCTCGACCTCGAGCTCTCCTTCGGTGACGAGGAGGACATCTACTCGCTCATGGAGGAGATGTTCGTCGAGATCTGGGACGAGGTCCTGGGTGAGCCGCTCCACACCCCGTTCCCGCGCATCACCTTCTCCGAGTCGATGCGCCGCTTCGGGTCGGACAAGCCCGACCTGCGCTTCGGGATGGAGCTCGCCGACCTCGGCGGGGTCTTCGCCGACACCGAGGTGGGTGTGTTCAAGGGCGTCCTCGACGATGGCGGGTCGGTCATCGCGGTCGCGCTCCCGGGCGGTGGCGATCTGACCCGCAAGCAGTTCGACGAGTGGACCGAGTGGGCCAAGCGTCGTGGCGCCAAGGGCCTGGCCTGGGGCGTCGTGGAGCCCGGCGAGGGGGACACCCCGACGTTGCGGAGCCCGCTGACCAAGTTCATGTCCGACGCCGAGGTGGCGGGTCTGCTCGCCGAGACCGAGGCCAACGTCGGCGACGCGGTCTTCTTCGGAGCCGGTCCGACCCGCTTCGCGCGGCAGCTGATGGGGGCGCTCCGGGGCGCCCTGGCTGAGGAACGCGGGTTGATCGGGGAGGGCGGGAGCGGATCCGGGCGCTGGGAGTTCGTCTGGGTCGTCGAACCGCCGATGTTCGACCCGGCGGCCGAGTCCGACGACCCGACCGCCGCGAACTCCGCCGGCTGGGTGCCGAACCACCACCCGTTCACCGCGCCGGCGCCGGAGTTCCTCGACGACTTCGAACAGCGCCCGGGCGAGGCGACCACCCGCGCGTACGACATCGTGCTGAACGGCGTCGAGCTCGCGTCGGGGTCCGTCCGTATCCACGACGCCGAGCTGCAGCGCCGGGTGTTCCGCTTCCTCGGCATCTCCGACGAGGCCGCCGAGGACAAGTTCGGGTTCCTGCTCCGCGGCTTCCGGTACGGCGTGCCCCCGCACTGCGGGATCGCCCCGGGCCTCGACCGCCTGGTGATGCTGATCTGCGGCGAGGACTCGATCCGCGAGGTCATCGCGTTCCCGAAGACCCAGTCGGGCGCCGACCCGATGACCGACGCCCCCGCCCCGCACGATGAGGCGGCGCTCCGCGACGTCGGCCTCCGCCTGCTCCCGAAGCCCGTCAAGGACTGACGCCGGCCGTTCTCCGTAGCGGGGTGCTGACGTGGCGCTGACGCCACACGAGCACCCCGCTACAGCTTCGGCCGCGCGAACGCGGCGCTGGGCCCTGACGCATCCCCGTCCGCTCGTCACCGCGGTGTGCAGGCGGCGCCTGCCGAGCCCCCGTCGGGGCTCACCTCGGCTGGTTCGACGGGTCGACGAGGACGCTCGGTGCCTGGACCACGGCGCGCGAGGGCGCGCGAGGGCGGGCGGTGAAGAGCTACGAACGCCCGCACGAGGTACGCGCCTCCACCCCGCGCGACCGGTGGTCGGCGGGGTGAGGCGTGCGACGCGCTAGGCGCGGGATGAGGCCATGGGACGCGACGGGCAGCGTGGTCCGTGGACGGTGGGTCAGAAGGGGAGCGGTGGTCCGACCGGGAGGCTCACGGCCGGCGGATCGGAACCGGTCGACGCGGGGCCGGCGCGGGGGACGGTGTCGGTGAGGTCGTGTCGTGGTGGTGGTGGGAGCTGCTGGTCGTGGCGGGGCTGGGTGGTCCAGGTCCGGCCGCGGCGGCGGAGCCGGTAGGTCCCGTGGGGGTCGAGGGTCTGGTGCCAGCCGCGGCGGTGTACGAGGGTGTGGTGGCGGCGG
>NZ_JBBEBZ010000048.1:0-6100 GCF_040882075.1 Nitriliruptor sp. | reverse complement strand
ACAGCCGAACGTGAGGCCGTCGAGGACGCACAGGACACGCCCACCCCGCAGGACGACCAGGGCACGACGACCTCGGAGGACGACCGTGGCTGAGGAACGTCTGCAGAAGGTCATGGCCGCCGCCGGTGTCGCCTCCCGTCGCGTCTGCGAGGGGTTCATCATCGAGGGCCGGGTGACCGTCAACGGCGAGGTCGCCGAGCTCGGGTCCAAGGTGGACCGCGCCCGGGATGTGGTGGCCGTCGACGGCGAACGGATCAACGTCGATCCGGACCGCGTCTACGTGATGCTCAACAAGCCGCAGGGCGTGGTGAGCACGGCCGAGGACCCCGAGGGGCGCCCGACGGTCGTCGACCTGATCAACCTGCCGCAGCGGCTGTTCCCGATCGGTCGCCTCGACCTCGACACCGAGGGGCTGCTGTTGCTGTCCAACGACGGCGAGCTGACCAACGCCCT
Organism: Nitriliruptor sp.; assembly: GCF_040882075.1. Taxonomy (NCBI): domain Bacteria; kingdom Bacillati; phylum Actinomycetota; class Nitriliruptoria; order Nitriliruptorales; family Nitriliruptoraceae; genus Nitriliruptor; species Nitriliruptor sp. Next base: position 5,647 of record NZ_JBBEBZ010000048.1, on the reverse strand, counting down.
GCTGCACCCGTCGCGCGAGGTCGAGCGGTGGTACGTGGCGCTCGTCCCCGGCCCGGTCAAGGGTCGGGCCATGACGGCGATCCAGGAGGGTGTGGAGCTCGAGGACGGCATCGCTCGGGCGAAGCGTGTCCGGATCCTCGAGGAGGGCAAGGGCAAGGCACTGCTCGAGGTCGTGATGACCGAGGGACGCAAGCGCGAGGTGCGTCGGATGCTCGCCGAGGTGGGCCTGCCGGTCGATCGGCTCGCCCGCGTCCGGTTCGCTGACGTCGATCTCGGCGAGCTGCGCCAGGGCAAGTGGCGCTTCCTCACCCAGGCCGAGATCGGCGCGCTGCACGACGCCGCGCGGGCCGGTGCCGAGCGTGCGGCCAAGACCTCGCAGCAGCGCGCCACACGGCGCACGACGCGCGAGGAACGTGGCGCCAGGCGACGTGCTGGGGACGGCGGACCTCGACGCGACGGCACGGGGGGTGGCCGGTGAGCGCGCCTCGCGTCCGCGCCCTGCGCGGTGCCACGACGCTCGACGTCGACGAGCGCGATCACCTCATCGCCCGGACCCAGGAGGTGATGGCCGCCATCTTCGAACGCAACGCGCTGCAGGAGGACGACCTCATCTCCATCGTGTTCACCGCCACTTCGGACATCCACTCGGCGTTCCCCGCCGAGGCGGCCCGCGAGGCCGGGTTCACCCACGTGCCGTTGATGTGTGCGCGTGAGCTCGAGATCGACGGCGGCATCGAACGGTGCGTGCGGCTGCTCATCCACGCCTACACCGACCGGCCGGCCGAACGCCTGCGGCACGTCTACCTCCACGATGCGCGGCAGCTCCGCACGGACCTGCCGGAGTGATGGCCGACGATGCGCGGGTCGACGGCCCCGGTGGTCTGCGCCGGGTCGCGGTGGTCGGCGCCGGCCTGGTCGGCGGGTCGGTCGCCGGAGCATTCCGCGCCGTCGGCGCGTCGGTCACGCTGACGGACCGGGACGCGGACGTCCGACGTCGAGCTGCTGCGGCAGGGCTCGCCGACCGGGTCGTGGACGGCCTGGAGGAGGCCGTCCGGGATGCGGAGCTGGTGGTCGTCGCCGTCCCCGCGAACGTGGCAGCCGCCGTGCTGCACGAGGCCGCGAGGTCGGCTCCGCTGACCGCGGTGCTCACCGACGTCGCTAGCTTGAAGGGCGAACTCGTCCCCACCGTCGAGGCGCTGCTCGAGCGCGACGCACTCGATCCGGGGCGGTTCGTCGGCGGCCACCCGATGGCGGGCAGCGAGCGGAGCGGACCGGAAGCGGCGGACCCGAGCTTGTTCCAGGGCGCGACCTGGGTCCTGACGCCGACGAACCGGACCGATCACACCGCGATGACCGTGCTGTCGGCGGTCCTGCGGGCGATCGGAGCCAGGGTGCTCGCGCTCGAACCGGACCTGCACGACCAGCTCGTGGCGGTCACCTCCCACCTCCCGCAGGTCGCGGCATCCGCGCTCGCCGACGTGGCCGCTGAGACCGCTGGCCGGCTCGGCGAAGCGGTGCTGGCCGTCGCTGGTGGCGGCTTCCGTGACACCACGCGCATCGCCGCGTCGGACCCGGACCTGTGGGTCGGCATCCTGCGGGGCAACCGCGACGCCGTCGTGGGCGCCATCGATGCGCTGCGCAGCCGGCTCGACGCGGTGCGGGACGCGCTGACCGGCGATGACGACACGGAGCTGCGGGCGCTGCTCGACCGTGCATCGACGGCGCGGCGTGGGCTGGTCCGCCACGATGCCGACCACGAGACCGTCGACCTCGTCGTCGCGCTCGACGACCGGCCCGGTGCGCTCGCGACCGCGACCAAGGCGCTCGGTGAGGCCGGCATCAACGTGTCCGACCTGTCGATGCGTCACGCCTCCGCGGGCGACCGCGGTGCACTGCTGGTACGCATCGATGCGACCGCCGAGGCGCGTGCCATCAGCGCGCTCGCCGGGGTCGACCTGGCCGCACACGTCGAACCCGGAGAGGCCCCGTGACCGCGCCCGATCGCGTCCGTATCCACCCGGCTGAGCTCTCCGGCCAGGTCGCGGTGCCCGGCGACAAGTCGCTCAGCCACCGTGCGCTGCTGATCGGCGCCTTCGCCGACGAGCCGGTCCGCGTGGCCGGGCTCGCTCCGTCCGGTGATGTGGCGTCCAGCGCCGCGGCACTCCGCACCATGGGCGCGACGGTTGAGCTGAGCCCCGCCGACGACGGAGGGCTCACCGGGACGGTCCACGGACCGCTCGGCGAGCCCGACGACGTGGTCGACTGCGGCAACTCCGGCACCTCGCTCCGGCTCCTGGCGGGTATCGCCGCCGGCATCGAGGGCATCACGGTCCTGACGGGTGATCGGTCGCTGCGACGCCGACCGGTCGACCGCGTGGCGGTACCGCTGCAGCGCATGGGTGCCCGCATCGACGCCCGTGATGGTGGGCACCGCCCCCCGCTCGTCATCCGCGGCGGGGACCTGACCGGCACCGACCACCGCAGCCCGGTCGCCTCGGCGCAGATCAAGTCCGCGATCGTGCTCGCCGGGCTGCGAGCCTCGGGGCCGACCTCGGTGACCTCGCCGCTGCCGTCACGCGATCACACCGAACGCCTGCTCGCCCACCTCGGCCACCCCGTCCAGCGCGAGGTGTTCCGGGACGGCACCGAGGTCGTGACCGTGACACCGCTCGAGCGTGGACTCACCCCGGCTGACGTGGTGGTCGCGCGCGACCCGTCGTCGGCGGCGTTCTGGCTCGTGGCGGCCGCCTGTGGGGCGGGGACCATCACCGCGACGGGTGTCTGCGCCAACCCGCTCCGGCTCGGCGTGGTCACGGCGTTGCGGCGGCTCGGTGCCGCCGTCGAGGTGATCGAGCGTGGCAGTTCGGCAGGGGAGCCGGTCGCGGACCTGACGGTCACGCCGGGGCAGCTCGCCGGTGCCACGCTCCAGGGCCAGCTCGTGGTCGACGCGATCGACGAGCTGCCGGTCCTCGCCCTCGCGGGCGCGTGCAGCGCCGAGGGGCTCGAGGTGCACGACGCCGGCGAGCTGCGGGTCAAGGAGTCGGACCGCATCGCCGTCCTCGCGACCGCCCTCCGGGCCGTCGGGCTGGAGGTGGAGGAACGCCCCGACGGGTACCGTGTCCCCGGCGGCCAGCGCCCCGGTCCCGGCACCGTCGAGGCGCACGGCGATCACCGCATCGCGATGACGGCCGCCATCGCCGCCGTCCTCGGGACCGGTCCGGTCGAGATCGGCGGGTTCGGCGCCGTGGCCACCTCCTACCCCACCTTCCTCGACGATCTCGCCCGCCTCGGCGGTCGCGCCGAGGTCCTCGCCTAGACGAAGAGCAGCCCGCTGTGAGCGACCCGACGACCGATCCCACCCCTGACGAGCTCGACGACGCCATCGTCTGGCTCGACGACGAGGACGGTCCGGTCATCGCCATCGACGGCCCGGCGGGGAGCGGAAAGTCGACGGTGGCGGCGGCGGTCGCGGACGCGCTCGAGGTGCCGCACGTGGACACCGGTGCGCTCTACCGGGCCGCAGCCCTCGCCTGCCTCCGGGCCGAGGTCGACCTCGACGACGGCGCCGCCTGCACGTCGGTGGTGGTGGCCAGCCGGATCGACCGAGATGACCTCGAGCGGCGGACCCTGCTCGACGGCGAGGACGTCGAGGACGAGATCCGCGGCTCGGCGGTCACCGCCGCCGTGTCGACGGTCAGCGCCCACCACGGCGTCCGCAGCGCCCTCACGCCCGCCATGCGACGCGCCGTCCGCCACGGCGGTGTCGTCGAGGGTCGCGACATCGGTACGGTCGTCCTGCCCGACGCGGACGTGAAGGTCTTCCTGACCGCCTCGGTCGCCGAACGTGCTCGGCGACGCGCAGCACAGCTCGGCCGCGACGACGTCGAAGCGCTCACGGCCGAGCTCGAGGAACGGGACCGGGCCGACAGCGACCGGGAGGTGGACCCCCTCGCGCGAGCCGACGACGCGATCGAGATCGACACCGATCAGCTCACGGCCGACGAGGTGGTGGACCTGATCGTCGACCGCGTCGCCGACCTGCGCGCTGGTGTCGACCCAGATGCGCCGGCGTCGGTCGCCCCCGCCGATCCCCTGGCCGCCAACCGCGCCCTTCCGCGCGTCGCGATCGTCGGCCGGCCGAACGTCGGCAAGTCGACGCTCGTCAACCGCGTCCTCGGCCGACGCGTCACCATCGTCGAGGAGAAGCCGGGGGTCACCCGGGACCGGACCGAGCACGTCGCCGACTGGCTCGGTCGCCGGTTCATCGTGATCGACACCGGCGGGTGGGAGCACGCGGCCGAGGGGATGAACGCCCGCATCGTGGAGCAGGCCGAAGCCGCGATCGGCTCGGCCGACATCGTCCTGTTCGTGGTCGACGCGACCGTCGGCGCGCTCGAGGACGACGAGCGGTACGCCAAGCTCATCCGTCGCAGCGGCGTCCCGTCGGTCCTGGTGGCCAACAAGGTCGACAGCGACACCCACGAGCACCTCGTGCACGACCTGTACGGGCTGGGCCTGGACGCCGCCTACGGGGTGTCCGCGCGCCACGGCCGCGGCATCGGCGAGCTGCTCGACGCCGTGCTCGACACCCTGCCGTCGCCGGCGCCCGAGGTCCTCGCCGGGATCGACGAGGCCGACCGGGTGCCGCGGGTCGCGCTCGTCGGCAAGCCCAACGTCGGCAAGTCGTCGCTGTTCAACCGTCTCCTCGGCGAGGAGCGCTCGATCGTCGACCCCGTCGCGCACACCACCCGCGACGCCGTCGACACCATGGTGGAGGTCGACGGGGAACCCTGGGTCTTCGTCGACACCGCGGGGATGCGACGGCGCTACCGGACGGGTGAGGACACCGAGCTGTTCTCGGTCGACCGCACCCGCGCGGCCATCGAGCAGGCCGACCTCGTGCTGTTCCTGCTCGACGCGTCCGAGCCCCTCGGCGAGCAGGACCAACGACTCGCCGCGCTGCTGCGGGATGCGGGCCGCGGGCTGGTCCTCGTGCTCAACAAGTGGGACCTGGTCGACGAGCAGCGTCGCGAGGACCTCGAGAAGGAGCTGGACCGGCTGCTGAGCTTCGCGGCCTGGGCTCCGCGCATCAACATCTCGGCGTTGTCCGGCCGTGGCCTCCGGCGGGTCATGCCACAGCTGCGGACCGTGTGGACCAACTACCAGCGCCGGATCCCGACGCGGACGCTCAACCGTCTCATCGCTGACGCGGTCGCGCACCAGGCCCCGCCCCGCCGCGGCCAGAAGCAGCTCAAGATCCGCTACGCGACGCAGGCCGAGACCCGGCCACCCCGGTTCGTCCTGTTCGGCAACGGCACGCTCCCGTACGGCTACCGCCGCTACCTCGAGCGGAGCATCCGCGAGTCGCACGACTTCACCGGCGTCCCCCTCATGCTCGACGACCGGCCGCCGGCGCAGCGCGAACACCGTCGTCAGCAGCGCCGCAGCCGCTGACGGGTGCGGTGACGAAGCGCACGCGGTTGGCCCGCCCCGCCCGGGACCGGTAGCGTCCAGCGTTCGCGGGCGGCCCCCAGCCGTCCGCGTCTCGTCGCACCTCGCAGGACCGCGGCTTCCCGCCGTGGGAACCACCAGCACCGGGCTGTGGCGCAGTCAGGTAGCGCACTCGTCTGGGGGGCGAGGGGTCGCC
>NZ_JBBEBZ010000047.1:4807-6101 GCF_040882075.1 Nitriliruptor sp. | reverse complement strand
ATGCCTGGCTGTCGTTGCGCAGCGTCGCACCGACCAGCATCCCCGCACCACCGGCCACGAGGCAGAACAGCAGCACGACCACGGTCGTAGCCAGCGGATCGCCCCAGTTCACCCCGAACACCAGCGAGGTCACGATCACGATGTAGGCCGCCTGGAACACCGCTACCCCGATCCGGCCGGCGGCCATCCCCGGCAACACCACACCGGGAGGCGTCGAGGTCGACAGCATCCGCCGCGCGACGCCGTACTGGCGGGTCTGGATCAGCGCCGCCCCACCCGCCAGCGCGGTCAGGAAGGTGAAGAGGAACAGCTGGCTGGAGGCCCCGAGGTCGAACTGTCCGAGTCCGGCGAACTCCTGCTCGAGCCCGCCCTCGACGGCCAGCTCGGTCGCGGTGACATCGATCCCCGGGAGCTGCCCCGCCAGCGTGCCCGCCACCTCGCTGGTCTCCTCGAGCGGCCGACCCGTCGCGTCCGCTGCGGCCGACGCCGCGTCCGCGATCGCCGACCGGTCACCGATGACGTCCTGCACGACCGCCTGGAGCGATGCCGCGTTGCCGTCCTGACGACCGACGTAGGACACCTCGACCGGTCCTCCGCGGGCGACGGCCGGGTCTCCGACCACGCCGGTGCGAGCTCCCGCACCTCCGCTGCCGAAGCTCGCACCGATGAGGACCACCAGCAGCAGCGGGAAGATGAGCACGAAGAAGATGTTGCCCCGGTCGCGGAAGAGCCGCACCAGTTCGACCCGCGTGATCGCCCACCACCTCACCACGTCGCCGCTCTCCGGAGCCGCCACACGGCGGGGACGGCTGCGACCACCCCGAACAGCACGATCGCGCCGGCCGCCGGCAGGACGTCCACCCACCGTCCCGATGCGGTCTGGTCGGCGATGCCGCGCAGGAACCAGCCGTGCGGCGAAGCACCCGACGCGAGCTGCAGGAACCCCGAGTTCGCGGAGATCGGGACGAAGACCCCACCGAGCATCCCGAGGACGATGGCCACGATGGAATGGTAGTTGCCGGCCTGTTCGGCGGTCCTGGCCGTCGCGAGGTAGCTGGCCATGTCGAGCTGGCGGCGGGCTCGAGCAGCGACACGACCGTGAGCGATGGCCTCGACCTCGGCTGGCTGACCGGAGATCACCGCGTCGCTGAAGCCCGCGGGCAGGACCCACGCCGCATCGAGTTCGCCCTCGCGGAGCGCGGACTCGACCGCGGACCGGTCGTCGAACGATGCCAGGCTGAGGATGCCGGAGTCGGTCACGGCGGGCAGGACCTGGTCGGAGAAGCTCGCGGCG
>NZ_JBBEBZ010000047.1:0-4707 GCF_040882075.1 Nitriliruptor sp. | reverse complement strand
TGAGGCCGATAGGGACCACGAAGGCGAACAGGAACACGCTGCGGTCCCGGACCCGCAGGCGCAGGTCCTTGGCGAGGATGAGCAGCGCGGCACGCACGGTCAGTCCCTCAGCGCTCTACCGGTGAGGTGCAGGAACACGTCCTCGAGGTCGGGTTCGCGCACCTCCACCCCGGTGACGGTCGCGCCGCTCGCGGCCACGGCACCGAGCAACGTGGGCAGCGCGGCAGCGGCACCGCGCAGCAGACACACCACCGACTGACCATCGGTGTCGGCGCTGGCAACGCCCTCGACCGCGTCACACGCGGTCGCAGCTGCCGCGACGTCGCCCGCGACCTCGAGCCGGACGCGGTCGAGCTCCCTCCCCCACGCGGTCGGTGAGCTCCCGACGGGTCCCCTCGCCGACGATGGTCCCCTGGTCGACGATGGCGAGCCGGTCACAGAGCCGTTCGGCCTCCTCCATGTAGTGCGTGGTGTAGAGCACCGCCAGACCGGCGGTGGAGAGCTGCTCGACCGACTCGAGGATGGCGTTCCGCGACTGCGGGTCCACACCGACGGTCGGCTCGTCGAGGATCAGCAGCTTCGGTCGGTGCAGCAGCCCGACACCGATGTTGAGCCGTCGCTTCATCCCTCCGGAGAACTCATCGGCCCGGTCGTCGGCCCGGTCGGTGATCCCGGTGACCTCGAGGACCTCGCCGACCCGCGCAGCCAGAGCGCCGGCACCGAGCCCGTAGAGCCGGCCGAAGAAGCGCAGGTTCCCGCGCGGTCACTCCGGGTAGACGGCCAGCTCCTGAGTCTGAGGCACGAGCCCGATGTACCGCTTCACCGTCGAGCGGCGAGGGGTGAGCACCTCACCGAGCACGCGGACCTCGCCGGCGTCGGGGCGCACATCCCCACATCAGACGTTGGCGGCCTCCATGGAGGCGAGTTCGCGCTTGAGGTCGCCGATCTCGTCACGCAGACGCGCGGCGTACTCGAACCGGAGGTCGCCAGCCGCCTCGTGCATCTCCTCCTCGAGGCGCTTGATGAGCGCTGCGAGGTCCTCCTGCGGCAGCTCGGAGACGTCCGCCGTGTCACGGCCCACCCCCGCCGAGCTGGCCTCGGCCGGCTGGTAGTCCTCGCCGGCCTCCTCAGCGCGGACGGCCGCGAGGATGTCCCCGACGCGCTTGCGGATGGTCTGCGGATCGATGCCGTGTTCCGCGTTGTAGGCCAGCTGTTTGTCGCGCCGCCGGTCGGTCTCCTCGAGCGCCTGCTTCATCGCGGCGGTGATCTGGTCGGCGTACATGATCACCTGACCGTCGACGTTCCGGGCGGCCCGTCCGATGGTCTGGATCAGCGACGTCGCCGACCGCAGGAACCCCTCCTTGTCGGCGTCGAGGATGGCGACGAGCGACACCTCGGGGAGGTCGAGGCCCTCGCGGAGGAGGTTGATACCGACCAGGACGTCGAACTCGCCGAGCCGCAGGTTCTTGAGGATCTCGACGCGCTGGACGGTGTCGATGTCGGAGTGCAGGTAGCGGACCCGTACCCCGTTCTCGAGCAGGTAGTCGGTCAGGTCCTCGGCCATCTTCTTGGTGAGGGTCGTCACGAGCACCCGCTGGTCGCGTTCGACGCGCTGGCGGATCTCCTCCATGAGGTCGTCGATCTGCCCCTTGGTCTGGCGGAGCACCACCTGCGGGTCGACCAGCCCGGTGGGCCGGATGATCTGCTCAGCGATGGTGTCGGACTCACGCCGCTCGTAGGGGCCGGGGGTCGCGGAGATGAACAGCCGCTGGCCGACGCGATCGAGGAACTCGTCGAACATCAGGGGGCGGTTGTCACGCGCCGAAGGCAGCCGGAACCCGTAGTCGACGAGGTTGTCCTTGCGGGACCGGTCCCCCTCGTACATGGCGCCGATCTGTGGGACGGTGACGTGGGACTCGTCGGTCATCACCACGAAGTCGGACGGGAAGTAGTCGAGCAGGGTGTAGGGCGCTTCACCCGGGGCGCGACCGTCGAAGTGCCGCGAGTAGTTCTCGATGCCGTTGCACGACCCGACCTCACGGATCATCTCGAGGTCGTAGTTGGTGCGCATCTTGAGCCGTTGCGCTTCGAGCAGCTTGCCGGCCCGTTCGAACTCCTCGAGCCGCTCGACGAGCTCCGCCTCGATCGAGCGGACGGCGCGTTCGAGCGCGGGCCGGGACGACACGTAGTGCGACGCGGGGAAGATGCCGGCGTCGCGCACCGGGTTGGACACCTCGCCGGTGAGGGTGTCGACCCGCACGATGCGGTCGATCTCGTCACCGAAGAACTCCACGCGGAGCGCGCGTTCGTCGTCGGCGGGGAAGACCTCGAGGGTGTCCCCGCGGACCCGGAACGTGCCGCGGACGAGGTTCAGGTCGTTGCGGTTGTACTGGAGGTCGACGAGCTTGCGCATGGCGGCCTCGAGCCCGACCGAGTCATCGCCGGAGCGCAGCCACAGGATGTGGTCCTCGTACTCGTGCGGCGAACCGAGGCCGTAGATGCACGACACGGACGCCACGACCACCACGTCACGGCGGGACAGGAGCGCCATCGTCGCCCGGTGCCGCAGCCGGTCGATCTCGTCGTTGATCGACGAGTCCTTCTCGATGTAGGTGTCGCTCGAGGCGATGTACGCCTCGGGTTGGTAGTAGTCGTAGTAGCTGACGAAGTACTCGACGGCGTTGTCCGGCAGGAAGTCGCGGAACTCGTTGGCGAGCTGGGCCGCGAGCGTCTTGTTCGGCGCGATGACCAGGCACGGACGTTGGAGGCGCTCGAGGACCTTGGCGGCCGTGAACGTCTTGCCGGTCCCGGTCGCACCGAGCAACGTGACGGCCTTCTCCCCCGCCTCGAACGCCTCGACGGTCCGCTCGATCGCGCGCGGTTGGTCCCCCGCCGGCGAGAAGTCGCTGACGACCCGGAACGGGGTGTCGTCGCGCAGGTGGCGGTGGGTGGCGCGGCGCTGTCCGCCGTCGGGGCTGAGAGGACGATCCATGGGCCGACGGTACCCCCGGCCTGCGACAGGCTCCGTGGCCACCGGTCACGTCCGGCCGCCGACGGACCGACCCCAGGCCGCTCTCAGTCGCCCGCGTCCCGGTCGGACCTGGCGGCAGCCTCGATCCGGTCCGCCACCGCATCGACGGCGCGCTCGAGCTCCTCGACCGTGCCTTCGTTGACGACCACGTGGGTCGCGACCGCACGCCGTCGCGCGTCATCGGTCTGCGCACGCATGCGCGCACGCGCATCGTCCTCGTCGAGACCTCTCGCGCCGGTCAAGCGCGCGAGCCGGACCTCCTCGTCGGCCAGGACCACGATCACCTCATCGAACCGTCCCGCCTGCCCGGTCTCGATCAGGAGCGGGTGGTCGACGACCGCGATCAACGGATCCGGTCCGGTGTCGTCGGCGCCGAGCGTCGCCACCCACTCCGCGATGCGAGCCGCGATGCGCGGATGTGTGATGCGGTCGAGCGCCGACCGGGACGCCGCGTCGGCGAAGGCGAGCCGGGCCAGCGCCGGTCGATCGAGGGACCCATCCGCCTGCAGCACGTCGGCGCCGAAGCGTTCGGCGAGCTCGGTCAGCGCCGGCTCCCCCGGCTCGACGATCTCGCGTGCGACCTGATCGGCGTCGACGATGGGCCAGCCGCGGCCGCCGAGCCGAGCGGCGACGGTGGACTTCCCGCTGCCGATACCGCCCGTCAGACCCACGAGGTACACGGCTGCTCCTCCACGCCCAGGACGGTCGAGGCTGCGGAGGCTAGCTCCGCCCCGACAGCCGAGAGCCCCGGCGCGGGGCCGGGGCTCTCGGTCGGTGCGGGTGCTGTCAGGCCGTGGGCTCGTCGTCCTCGGCGGGAGCCTCCTCAGCTGCCGGTGCCTCCTCGGCGGGAGCCTCCTCAGCTGCCGGAGCCTCCTCAGCTGCCGGAGCCTCCTCAGCGGGAGCCTCGGGGAGCTCCGCCTCGGCCAGCGCCATCTCCTCGGGCGTCGGCTCGGAGTCGCCCCCGAAGCCGGCCTTGGCGAACGCGGCGGCCAGGCTGCTGCCCGATGCAGCGGTGTCGTCGCCGCCGGACGAGTACGCCGTCGACACGGCCGGAGCCGGGTTCGGGTCGTACGGGTCCTGCGCGACGTCACCCTCGGTCGGTGCCTGGGCCTGCTTCAGCGACAGCGAGATGCGACGACGCACCGTGTCGATGTCGATGACCTTGACCTCGATCTTGTCACCGACGTTGACGACCGCCTCCGGCACCTCGACGTGGCGCTCGGCCAGCTCGGAGATGTGGACCAGGCCCTCGATGCCGTCGGCGACCTTCACGAACGCACCGAACGGCACGAGCTTGGTCACCTCGCCATCGACGTTCTCGTCGACCGCGTGCTCGCGGGCGAACTTCTGCCACGGGTCCTCCTGCGTGGCCTTCAGCGACAGCGAGACGCGCTCGCGGTCGAGGTCCACATCGAGCACCTCGACCTCGACCTGGTCGCCGACCTCGACGACCTCGGAGGGGTGGTCGATGTGCTTCCAGGACAACTCCGAGACGTGGACGAGACCGTCGACGCCGCCGAGGTCCACGAACGCACCGAAGTTGACGATGGACGAGACGACGCCGGAGCGGATCTCACCCTTCTGCAGCGAGCGCAGGAACTCGTTGCGGAACTCGGACTGCGTCTCCTCGAGGAACTTGCGCCGCGAGAGGACGACGTTGTTGCGGTTCTTGTCGA
>NZ_JBBEBZ010000046.1:0-6104 GCF_040882075.1 Nitriliruptor sp. | reverse complement strand
GGACACGGCCCTCAACCGTGCGCGTCTGCCTGTTCCGCCACTCGCGCGTGACTGCGGCGTGCTGCCGCGGGTGCGGGAGCGTAGCCGCTCCCCCAGCCCCCCCCCGCCAACGGCGACGAGCGCCGAACGGCACCCGCACGCGGGCCGCCGCGGGCTCACCCGTCGACGATCCGAACGACGGTCAGATCGACCCGCCCCGCGGGGGTCCACACCAGTCCCTCGACGTCCTCGGTGACGACCTTGGCTCGCACGCCGAAGAGCACCGGGGTCACGACGGCCGCGTCGAGGATCCGGCGTTCGGCCTGGGCGAACGCATCCTCGGCGGCGCCGGCGGTCGAGGCTCGGCGCCCCTCGTCGAGGAGCGCGTCGGTCTCCGGGTCGGCGTACCGGGTGAGGTTGTCCAGGCCGACGTTGCGCGAGTGGAACAGCGGGTCGAGGTAGCTGCCGGGGTCCGGCGCGTTCGACGACCAGCCCACCCGGAACCACGGTGCTTCCCCACGTCGGACGGCTGGCACGAAGGCACCGAGATCGAGCGGTTCGAGGTCGACCTCGACCCCGAGCGCCGACGAGACGTCGAGCGCGACACGTTCGGCCACGGCGGTGTTCGTGGCGCTGCGGCTGTAGGTGAGGGTGAGCGGGTCGGTCAGTTCGATCCCGGCGTCCTCCAGCGCCGCCGCCGCCCCCTGCGGGTCGTAGCGGCAGTGGTCGCACGCCCCTACCTGGCTCCCGGGGATCCCCGGAGGCACGATCCGGTCAGCTGCGGCCATCGTGCCTCGCAGCACCCCGTCGGCGATCGCGTCGCGGTCGATCGACTGCGAGATCGCCCGGCGGACGATCGGGTCGTCGAATGGCGGCCGGTCGACGCGGAAGCCGAACATGGTCACCGTGCCGGTCGTCCCGCCCAACAGACCCGGCCCCGTGATGCCGTCGTCCGACGTCCCGAACCGCGCTGCGGCGAGGTCCATCCGCGCCGCACCCACGTCCGCGACGTGCAGGAGGCCATCCTCGAGGTCAGCCCACTGCCGGTCCCGCCCCGGATCGTCGGGGTAGACCTGCAGGATGACCTCGTCGAGCTCCGGCTCGCGGTGGTGGCCGGCGACGCGGGCCAGGCGCAGGAACCCACCGGGCTCCCGCTCCCCGACCAGGGCGAACGGGCCGTTGCCGACCGGTGACGCGCCGAACCCCTGCGGGTCCTCGTCCGCTGACGGCGGGGTGGGGACCAACGATGGATCGGCCAGCGTGGTCAGGAACCTCGGCTGCGGCTCCACCAGACGGATCACGAGGGTGCGCTCATCGACGACCTCGACGCCGGGGAGAGCGCCGCCGGAGACCGCCGCCTCGGTGGCACCCACGATCGGAGCGAGCAGGTAGCCGAGGAACGACGGCGGCGAGGCGGTCCCGTCGGCGATCCGCTCGAAGGTCCGCGCCACGTCCGCGGCGGTGACCGGGGTCCCGTCGGAGAAGGAGGCTTCTCGGAGGGTGAAGGTGAACTCGGTGCCGTCCTCGGAGACACGCCACGTTCGGGCCGCGCCCGGGACCACGCGACCGTCGACGTCGACGCGCACGAGCGGTTCGAACAGCGCGCCGACGACCAGCTCGCCCTCCTCGTCGGCCAGGAAGCGTGGGTCGATGCTGGCCGGATCGTTCCCGAGACCGATGCGCAAGGTCCCACCACCGGCAGGCAGCTCGGACTCATCGACCGATGGTGGGCTCACCGAGGGGCCACGTTCCTCGGCGGGCGGGCCGCCACCGGTGCAGGAGGCGAGCATCGCGAGGGTGAGGCCAGCGACCGTCAGTCCGACCGCCATCCGACGCACGATGGTGCGTCCTCGGCGGTGCGGCACGTCAGTAGATGAGGACGAGCGTGACGTTGGTGACGGTGAACGCGAGCGCAGCGAAGACCGTCAGCCGATCGAGGTTGCGTTCGACCACCGCCGAACCCTGGAGCCCGCCGCCGGAACCACCGCCGAACATGTCGGACAGACCGCCGCCCTGACCGCGGTGAAGCAGGACGAACAGGATGAGGATCGCCGACAGGATCACGTGCAGCACGATGACCAGGATGGTGAGGGCGGACACGTGAACCTCGGAACGATGCGGGGACGGAGCGCACGATGGTGCGGTCCGGGAGGGTAGCGGACCGACAGCGCGGTCAGCTGACCCGACGCAGCCAGTAGAGGGCCGGGATCGAGAGCCCATCGGGGGTGGTCGGCGTCCGGAACAGCGGGTCGGCCAGCCAGCTCTCGGCGAGCTCGTCGTCCACCGTGATGACCGGTCGCGGCACCAGACCGAGCCCCGGCCCCACGTCGGGCTGAGGGCAGGTCTCGGGATCGGCGCACGCGCGCCACGTGCTCGGCCGATCGTCGTGCGGCGAGCTGTCGAGCCGCGTGGGGGTCACCACGCTCGGACCGGAGACCTCGAGGCGGGTGCGGCGGTACACGTCGAACACCCGCGACTCCGCGGCGGGACCGTCCTCCGCGAGGGTCGTGGCCGCCGGTGCAGACCACACGACCGCGACGGCGTCGCGCTCACGATCCGCTCCTGCGACCGCAGCGGGCAGCACGACGGCGAGGGTCACAGCGACCACCGTGACCGAGCTCACAGCGGCGAGTTCGGTGCCGTGGCGGAGGCGGGACACCGGCGGGCGATCGTCGACCAGGTCCCGGACACGCTCGACCAGCGTGGCCGACGGCGCCAGCGCGGCGCAGGGGTGGACGCTCGACGGCGCGGGCCCGGTCTCGAGGTTGCGGAGCAGACCCGAGGCGAGGGCACCCGGACGGCCGGTGGCGCGCACGGCCACCTGATCGGCAGCTCGCTCGCGCTCCCGGTGCAGCTGGGCGATGGCCCAGCCGCCGCCAGGCACGAAGAAGACGAGGTCGCGGAGCACACCGAGGGTGGTCGCCACGAGGTTGTCACGACGCTTGACGTGGGCGAGCTCGTGCGCCAGGACCCCCTCGAGCTCCGCGGGGTCGAGCGCGTCCGCGAGGTCACGGCCGACGACGATGACCGGCCGCCGAGCCCCGACGACGTAGGCGCCTCCGGGACACGACGCCACGACCGCGAGCTCCGGGGTGGGCAGCTTGAGCCGGTTGGCGACGTCGACGGCCACGGCGGTCACCGTCGGCGGGACCGGCTCGGCGCGTGCAGCGTCGACCGCGCGATGTATCCGGCGGTGGGCCAGGGCGCGGCGCACCAGCCGGGTCGTGGCGATCAGTGCCCACGCCCCGATCAACAACGGCCACGCGATCGGCGCGAAGTGCACGTACCCGTCGGTCACGGGGACCGCCAGCGCATCGACCGCGTCGGCGGGGAACATCACCAGCGGCAGCTGCAGCCCGTCACGCGAGGACAGCACCAGGACCACGATGAGCGCGGTCGCCGGCGCGAGCGCGGTCGCGACCCGCGCCCCGACCGAGCGGACGCCGGTCCGCAGCAGCAGACGGACGAGCACGACCCCGGCCGCCGAGGCGAGGATCGCCCGGACCGCCACGGACTCGACGGGCAGGGTGAGGAGCAGACCCAGGGGATCCCCCACCGGTCAGGACTCCCGACTCCGGCGACGTTCGACCGCTGCGCGCAGCTCGTCGAACGTGACGTCGTCCACGTCGTGGACGACGTCGGCGAGGTAGGAGGCAGCCGGTTCGGGGTAGCGCTCGAGCAGCCACGACAGGACGTCGCCGACCGCGGAGCGGGCGTACCGGTCGCGGCTGACCGCGGGCCGGTACCGGTGCGCCAAGCCCTGGGTGTCGCGGACGAGCAGGCCCTTGGTGGCGAGGCGCGACATCGTGGTCATGACCGTGGTGTAGGCGATGTTCCGCCGCGCAGCGAGGTCATCGTGGACGTCACGGACGGTGGTGTCACCGCGCCGCCAGACGACGTCCATCACCTCCTGCTCGAGCGGTCCGAGCAGGGCTTCCAGGGGTTCGTTCCGCCGGCTCACGTCGGTCCCCTCGTCTCGCGCGGCTCCCCTCGGGTCGGGACGACCACAGGTGGCACCGCGCGGCTCTGTCGGCAGCGTAGCGAGGCGCCACCCCAGCGGGGAGGAACGACCGGGAACCACTAGCCTGCCGCCCATGGACCCGACCGATCCGTCCCCGGGCGACCCCCCCGACCGGGTCGTCATCCACGCCAGCCTGCGTGGCCTGGCGGCCGGGATGGTCACCCCGGTCGCCCTCCTGCTCCTCGGCGGTGCCGCGCTCCTGGCGGGAGGCCTCCGGCCGTTCCCCGCGCTGCTCGCGTTCGTCGGCGCGGTCCTCGCCATCGTGGTCCTCGCCGACCTCCCGCGCCGGGTCGAGTTCGATGCCACCGGCATCACCCGCGTCTGCTGGGTGCGACGCCAGCACCTGACGTGGGACGAGGTCGCGACGATCGAACGCACCCGCCCCGGGACCGCGACCCGGACCCGCAACCTCGTCGACCGGCGGGAGGGCCGCGAACCGTTCGTCGCTGGCGGTCTGGTCGCCCGCGGACGTGGGAAGCGGCGGTGGCTGCTCACCGACCGGGTCGAGAGCCGCGCCGAGCACGACCGACTCGCCGCGCTCGTCACCGCGCTCGGGGCGTCGGTGACGCTGCGGGCCGCCCGCCCCCACCAAGCAGCGCCCCCGACCGACCTCTACCGGCGGCACGCACGCTGAGCCATCAGGCGATCGGTGGCGGCCGGTCATCCCCAGCGGGTGGCACACCCGCGTCGGCGATCTGCACCTCGCGACCGAGCGAACGCACCCGGTCGACGAGCGTCTCACCCGGCTCGATCGGGAAGTGGCAGCTGACGAACTGACCGGGGTGCACCTCGCGCAGCTCCGGCACCTCGACGCGGCAGCGTTCCTCGGCGATCGGACACCGGGTGTGGAAGCGGCACCCCGAGGGCGGGTTCGCCGGCGAGGGCAGGTCTCCCTGGAGGATCACCCGCTCACGGGTGCGCTCGATGGTCGGGTCCGGGACCGGCACCGCCGACAACAGGGCGTGCGAGTACGGGTGGGCCGGAGCGTCGTAGAGCCGGTCGGAGGAGGCGAGCTCCGCGACGACCCCGAGGTACATCACCGTGACCCGGTCGGAGATGTGCCGCACGACCGACAGGTCGTGGGCGATGAAGAGGTAGGTCAGGTCGAACTCGTCCTGCAGGTCCTCGAGCAGGTTGATCACCTGGGCCTGCACCGACACGTCGAGCGCGGAGACCGGCTCGTCGAGGACGATCACGTCGGGGTTCAGGGCGAGAGCGCGGGCGATGCCGATGCGTTGGCGCTGGCCGCCCGAGAACTCGTGCGGGTAGCGGTTGGCGTGCTCTGGCGACAATCCGACGGCTTGCAGCAGTTCCCCGACGCGCGCTCTGGCGTCGGACTTCGACGCGCCGTGGATGATCAGCGGCTCCCCCACCGTGTCCCGCACCGGGAGGCGGGGGTTGAGCGACGCGTACGGATCCTGGAACACCATCTGGAGGTGCTTGCGGAGCTCACGCAGCCGCGGCCCGGAGGCTGCGGTCACGTCCTCGCCCTTGAACCGCACGGTGCCAGAGGTCGGCTCGATCAGGCGGAGCAGCGAGCGGCCGAGGGTCGACTTGCCGCACCCGGACTCCCCCACGACGCCGAGCGTCTCCTGGGCGTTGACGTGGAGGGAGATCCCGTCGACGGCCCGGACGCGCCCGACCTCGCGACGCAGCAACCCCGACCGGACCGGGAAGTGCTTGACCAGATCCTCGATCTCGAGGACCGGTTCATCGCTGGTCCACCCCGCTGGCGGGGTCGAACCGGCGGTGTCGACGGCGGTCATGTGCGGCTCCCGGCAGCGTCGGCAGCGCCGAGGGGCGGTAGTTCCTCGGCGTAGTGACACCGGCTCCAGTGCAGGCGATCGGGGTCGAGCGGGCGCAGGTCCGGTTCCTCCTCGCGGCAGCGGTCCGTGGCGTGGACGCAACGGGGCCGGAACACGCAGCCCGGTGGCGGGTTGATGGCCGACGGCGGCGAGCCCTGGATCGGCAGCAGCCGGTGGCTCGTGCGCGACGCAGCGGTCGGGATCGAGCTCATCAGACCCCGGGTGTAGGGGTTCCTCGACGCGTGGTAGACGGTGTCGGTGTCCGCGGTCTCGAACAGCATCCCGCCGTACATCACCTG
>NZ_JBBEBZ010000045.1:0-1114 GCF_040882075.1 Nitriliruptor sp. | reverse complement strand
GGTTCGCGGACGCGCTGCACTGCGGCGAGGAGCCCTGCGAGGACGACATCAAGGCGGGATCGTCCGCGACGCCGCGGTGCATCCCGGTCGATGGAGCCCCCGAGGAGGGTGCGTGCATCCGCTGCGGGAAGCCCGCGGCCTACGGCACCCGCGTGGTGTTCGCCCGGGCGTACTGACCGACGCACCCGGCGGTACCCGGCCGACGATCAGGCGTTCGGCTCGATGACGACCTTGATGCAGCCGTCCTCCTTGTTCATGAAGGTGTCGTACATCGCCGGGGCGTCCTCGAGCGGGACGCGGTGGGTGACGAGGTCCGCGGTCCCGAGCGGGTCCGCGTCGTCGGTCACGTACGGCATGAGGTCGCTAGTCCACTTCTTGACGTTGCACTGACCCATGCGGAACTGCAGCTGCTTGTCGAACATCGTCAGCATCGGCATCGGGTCGGCGGCGCCGCCGTAGACGCCCGCCAGGGACACCGTGCCGCCACGCCGGCACGCGTCGATGGCCGTGTAGATCGCGTCGAGCCGGTCGACGCCGACGTTCTCCAGCATCGGCTTGCCGATCACGGCCGGCATCCGAGCGGCCATCCGTTGGGCGAACTCGGCCACCACGTTGCCGTGCGCCTCCATGCCCACCGCGTCGACGACCGCATCCGCGCCGCGCCCGTCGGTCAGGTCGCGGATCGCGTCACCGACGTCATCGACCTCGCGCAGGTCGATCGTGGTGGCGCCGTGCGGGCGGTCGGTTCCTGCCCCGGTCGACCCCCCACCACCTGGCCGAACCGGTCCAGCTCGGCTCGGCACCGTGTGGGGGCGGACGGCCAGCCGGTAGCTCGTACCCTCCGCGGCCGACGAGGAGAGGATCGAGGTGACGCCACGCATCGGCACGTTCACCGGCCTACCGCCGGAAGCCTTCCGGTTCTACGCCGAACTCGAGCGCGAGGGCAACAACGACCGTGCCTGGTTCGACGAGCACCGCGGCACCTACGAGCGGTGCGTCCGGGTGCCGATGGAGGAGCTGCTCGACCGCGCGGCTGCGGCCGGCTTCGGCGACGACGGGAAGGTGTTCCGCCCGAACCGGGACGTGCGGTTCTCGAAGGACAAGCGGCCCTACA
>NZ_JBBEBZ010000044.1:36345-37400 GCF_040882075.1 Nitriliruptor sp. | reverse complement strand
CTAGAAGAAGCGCACCTTGGCGGCGAACTCCACGGCCGGGGCCAGGATGACGGCGAGGTAGAACATCCCGGTCGACGCCTGGATGGAACGTCCCCCCTCGCGGGCGAGCTTGACGTTGAAGCCGGCGATCAGCGCGATGATCGCCAGCACGCCGAGCCCGAGGATGATGGTCATCGACCCGATCCGGAGGATCGGCGAGAAGGTCTGCGCGCACTGCTGGAAGGCGGCCCCGGCGGACAGGTCCGCGCAGGGAGCGGGGTTGCGGGCCGACAGCAGCACCGAGACCAGGCCGGCGCCGACCGCGGCGACGTTCACCCACGCGATCTGGACCATGTAGCGGTTGGTGAGCCGCCGCTCGACCAGGTACCAGTGGCCGAGGATCATCCCGACCCAGATCGCGCCCATCAGGATCGCCCCGGCGAGCAGCTCGCCCACACCGAGGACGACCTCACCGACGGGCAGCGCACCGTGGTCGCGCCCACCGCCCCCCGCGAGGCCCGCGCGGACCGCGGCCAGGGGGACGAACGATCCCAGGCCCGCGAGCGTGGCGAGGAGGCCCAGGACGCGAGCGGTGATCGGCGGGACCTTGACGACCAGCGCGACCACGGCGAGGGCGGTCAGGACGGTGAACGCGAGCAGCAGGGTGCGGGCGAGTTGGCCGTTGCCGAGCTGCCCGGTCCCATCGAGGGTGGAGATCGGCGCGCCGAACGCCGCCCAGGCGCCCCAGGCGATCAGGACGACCGTGGCCCCGGTGAGGATCTCGTAGCCGTGGCGGACCGCACCCCACGTCGGCGACGCCCAGACCAACGCCGAGCTGCCGACGGCGGTGGTGGCGAGCACGATCGCGAGCACGGCGGCGGGCGCGTCCACGCGGGCTCCTCGGGTCGGGAGGGTGCGGGACCCGGACGGTCCCGCCGGCCGGAGGGGCCGTCAGGCGCGCAGGGTGCCACGTGGGGCTGCGGACCGACCAACCGGGCCGGGACGGTGCCCCGCTGCGAGCACGGACGGCGACCGTCCGGGGCCGGCCCTCCGGTCCGCGACGCGGGGGGGGGGGG
>NZ_JBBEBZ010000044.1:32564-36335 GCF_040882075.1 Nitriliruptor sp. | reverse complement strand
CGACCGCGCGTGCGCGGTCGGGCCCTCGCGGTGGTCCGGGGTGGGGCTGGGGTCAGCCCTCGTCACCCTCGGACTCGACGTTCACGTCAACCTCGTCGGGCACCTCGATCTCGGGCGCCTCGACCGTGGTGGTGTCGCCACCGTCGCCACCGCTGAACAGGCCGGTGCCGAACAGCAGGAACAGGATCACGAGCAGCACGATGACACCGATGATGGCCGCGACCATGCCGCCACCACCGCCTCGGCCGCCACCGTCGGTCACGATGACCTCGCGCTCACGGCGAGGCTCAGCAGGGGGTCGGGGGTCACTCACGGGGTCCTCCTCGGTCGGGCGCATCTGCGCCGGGGTCGTGCGTGGCGCCGGATCCGGGTCGGATCCGGCATGAGGTCGTTCTTGCGCCGGCGGCCACCCCCCGTTGCGGGGCCGCCGGCGCGTCGTCGCACGGTCGCTGGTCGGCGGGAGCCGCACCAGCGCGCCACCCCGGCCGGTCGGGTGTGCTGGGCCATCGACGGGCCCCGCGGCCAGGCCGGACCCGGTCAGGTGGCCACCGCTGACCGGGCAAGACCCCCACGTGGGACCCGCCGAACGGCCACCGGCCGGTGCGGTCCCGCCGGTGGCTGACGCGGCGTCCCGGGAGGTGAGGGCTACCCTCGATGCGGACGTCCCGGTCGAACGCGACCGGACCCGTGACCTCGAGGTGCTCCCCATGGGCCGCTGCGATCCTGGCCTCAAGCTCGCCCGTACGCTGCAGGTCGGCACCGATCACACCGCCATCGCGCTCGGCGCGGGCGATGTCCCGGTGCTCGGGACCCCCGCGCTGCTCGCGCTGGCCGAGGGCGCGTGCGTCGACGCCATCAAGGACGACCTCGAGGAGGGCCAGACGTCGGTCGGCACCTGGGCCGAGATCGAGCACCGCACCCCGACCCCCGTCGGCCAGACCGTGTGCGCGCACGCGACCCTCATCGGGCACCACGGGCGCCGGCTCGAGTTCGCCGTGCTGATCGACCAGGACGGCGAGACGGTGGCCAAGATCCGCCACCGCCGCGTGCTCGTCGACCGTGAACGGTTCCTGTCCAAGATCGCGGTCGCGGACGACGCGCAGGCCAGCTGAGGACCCCCGCGGCCGAGCCGGACTCAGCGCACCAACGTCCACGCGTGGTGTTCGACCCGCCAGGTGCGGTCCGGTTCCGGGTCCTCGTGCAGCTCGCCGTCCACGACGTAGCGCGGGCCGCCGCCACCCTCCGTCGACGCGCGGATCTGGACCTCACGCCCCACCGCGAGATGGACGTCGTCACGTTCGAGGTGCTCGCCCGAGTTCAGCGCCAGAGCGAACGCCGCCCGCGCGATCGGGCCGACGGCGGTCACCGCCAGGACGTCGAGCTGACCATCGTCGGGCGCCGCGTCCGGGCACACGGTGGCGCCGCCGCCGAAGCAGGTCCCGTTCGTGACGGCGACGAGCAGCACATCGGCGTCGACCAGCACCTCGCCATCGACGACCACCTCGGTGCGGATGCCCTCGGCGGCGACGCCAGCGAGGACCGCTCCGACCGGGTACGCCACGGCCGACAGCCGCTCCTTGAGCGCTTCGGCGCGGGCCGACGCATCGGCGCCGACCCCGGCGTGCAGGGCGTTCACGCAGATCCGCCCGGTGTCGTCGATCAGCAGGTCCATCGGTCGGGGTGACCCGTCACGCACACGCTCGGCGGCCGCGGCCGCGTCCTCGAACGGCAGGCCCACCCCGCGAGCGAGGTCGTTGCCGGTCCCGAGCGGGATGAGCCCGACGGGCTCCTGCGGGTGGCCGAGCTCGCGCAACCGGGCGACCGCGAGGTGGATCGACCCATCCCCGCCACAGACCACGAGCCGACGTGCGTCGAGCCGCTCGACGACGGCATCGAACCCGTCGGCGTCCGCGGTCGTGGCGATCTCGACCTCGCCGACCTCGCGGAGGACGTCGGCCGCCGCGTCGACGGCCTCCTCCTCGGTGCTGCCGGCGTCGTCGTTGACGACGAGGACGTGGTCCACGGGTGCTCCGGTCCGGTGGAGGTGGGCACGGCGTGGCCCACCTGGGGTCAGGCGTCGCGCAGCCAGGCCAGGAGGGTGCGGACCGGGGAGCCCGTCGCGCCCTTGGTCCGGTACCCAGCGGCGCTCTCGGTCCACGCGATCCCGGCGATGTCGAGGTGGGCCCACGGCCGCTCGTCGACGAAGCGCGACAGGAACAGGCCGGCTCGGATGGTCCCCGCGCCCCTGCCACCGATGTTGCGCAGGTCGGCCACGTCGCCCTCGAGCTCCTCGCCGTACTGCTCCTCGCCCATCGGCAACCGCCAGAACGGCTCCCCGATCCGCGCACCGGCGTCGACGATGGCGTCGGCGAGGTCGTCGTCGTTGGCCATCACGATGCCGATGCGGTCACCGAGGGCGATGATGGCGGCTCCGGTGAGCGTCGCCACATCGATCACCGCGTCAGGCTCGAGCTCGCAGGCGTGCACGAGCGCGTCGGCGAGGACGAGCCGGCCCTCGGCGTCGGTGTTCAGCACCTCGACGGTGGTACCACCGCGGATGGTCAGGACGTCGCTGACGCGGGTGGCGGTCCCCGACGGCATGTTCTCGGCGAGCGCGAGCAGCCCGGTGACCTTGACGGGCAGCTCCATCGCCGCGGCGGCGGTGACCACACCGGCGACGGTCGCGGCGCCGGCCATGTCCATCTTCATGGTCTCCATCGACGCCGACGGCTTGAGCGACAGACCACCGGTGTCGAAGGTGATGCCCTTGCCGACGAGCGCGACGTGGCGGCCACCGGCCGCCCACCCGTCGGGTTCGTAGGTGAGCTCGACCAACCGCGGTGGCTCGGTCGACCCCTGCCCGACCCCCAACAGTCCGCCGTACCCGCCGTCCGCGAGCGCCGCCTCGTCGAGCACGCGCGCGGCGACACGGGTGCCGTCGACCGCCGCGACCACGCGGTCGGCCAGCGCCGGGGGACGCTTGGCCTGCGGAGGCGTGTTGACCAGGTCGCGCGCGAACGCGACCGCCGTCGCGGTGACCGTCGCTGCAGCGACGGCTGCGTCGACGATGTCGGGGTCGCCGCCGTGCAGGGTCGCATCGGCCAGCGTCGCCACGGGAACGTCGGACTTGAAGTCGGTGTAGCGGTAGGCGCCGAGCAGGAGCCCCTCGGTGACCGCCTCGGTCGCCAGGGTCTGGTCGCCGCCGAGCGCGAGGTGCAGATCGGTCGCCACCGCGTCGCTGCGCGAGGCCGCCTGGGCCGCAGCGGCCGCGGCCCGGCGCAGGTGGTCGAAGGTGGCCTTCGACCGGGGACCGAGCCCGACCACCAGCACCGCCGGAGCCGGCACGGCGCCTCGGGTGGGGACCCGGACGCTCGAGCCGGGCGACGCGTCGAAACCGACGGCGACCAGCTCGGCCGCGAGGTCGATCCCGAGCGTGTCACCGAGTGCGGCGGCGCCCTCGGTCAGCACCGGCGGCTCCAGCGGTGCGTCAGCGGGACGGTCCTCCGCAGCTTCGGGGGCGAAGGCGGCGACGGCGAGCAGGTCGGCACGGTGCTCGGCGAGGGGCGTGGAGGCTGACGCGACGGTGAGCACGGTGGGCTCCGGAGGTCGGATGCGGTGACGGTCGGGGACGTGCTCCGGACGCTACCGCTGCGCGTGACCCGGCGGGCGAGCGGCGGGCCGCGTCGCTGGGCCCGCGACCGTGACAGCCGGCCCTACCCTGCGCGCATGAGCGAACCGACCTCCACGACCCCCGACTCGACGACCCCCGAC
>NZ_JBBEBZ010000044.1:26627-32464 GCF_040882075.1 Nitriliruptor sp. | reverse complement strand
CCCTGCGCGCATGAGCGAACCGACCTCCACGACCCCCGACTCGACGACCCCCGACTCGACGACCCCCGACGCCACGGCCCCCGGCCCCACGACCCCCGGCCTGGCCGGACCGGTCACGAGCGTCGTGCCCGTCGACCTGCGTGACTACGTCGACTTCTCGACCGAGAAGGCGCGCCGCATCCGGGTCCTGGCCACCGACCACCTCGCCGTCGACCTGTGGTGCCTGGAGCCGGGTCAACGGTCGCCGGTCCTGCGCCTGCCGGAACAGGACGTGGCCTACACCGTCCTCGGTGGCCGCTCGTGGTTCGTCACCGACGAGGGCGAGGTGGGACTCGACCCGCTCGGTTCGATCCTGGTACCCGCCGACGTCGTGCACGGGGTCCACAACCGCGGCTCCGATCCGCTCATCGTGGTCGCCGCCATCACTCCCCCCGGCGCGGAGCGGCCGGCGAAGCCGGTGGCCGACGACGCGCTCGCGGTGCGGCACGACGACCGCCGACCGAACGCGCTCGCGCGTGCCTGGCACACCCTGATGGGCGCCGGCGGCGACCGGACCGGGTGACGTCCCACCGCCCCCCAGCTTGTGGCTGCGGCCTCGACCGGGCACGCTCCGCCCCATGCGACCCGGACCTCCCCGCGGTGACTCGACCTCGATCGAGCTGACCGTCACCCCCGACCACGCCGCGCACATCGTGCCCGGCGCACCCGCCCTGTGCACCGCGCCAGCGCTGCTCCAGGCGGCCGAGGGGCTCGCCCGGCAGCTGCTGACCCCTCACCTCGAGGCCGGTGAGGTCGCCGCTGCGGTCAAGGTCGACGTGACCATCCGTTCGCCGTTGCCGGTCGGTACGGCGCTGACGCTGACCGCCACCGTCGCCTCGGTCACCCACAACCAGCTGGTGTGCGAGGTCCTCGCGCGGCGCGACGGCGCCATCGCCGCCCGCGGGTCGGTCGAGCACCGGGTGGTCGACGGTCGCGTCTACGCCGACGAGATCGCCGCCGTCTCCCCCACCGTGGCGGGCTGAGCTACCGGGCGTCCTCCGCCTCGACCTCGGCTTCCGCGAGCCGCGCCAGGTTCGTCAGGCTCCGGGTGAAGATGCGCCGGAGGATCGGCAGCACGAACGCGGACGCGCCCCACTCACCGAGCCGGCCGAGCGGCGGGTCCACCTCCTCCCACCAGTCGATGCGCGTGCGGTCGGGACCGAACGCGGTGAGCTCGAAGGCACCGGCGCCGGTGATGATGGCCCCGAGATGGGTGACCTCGAGGAGGTCCGGCGCGGACCACGCGGTGACCCGCATGACGTCCTCGACGGTGACCCCGAGGAGGTTGGTGGGACAGCGGATCGTGACGCCGAGCCCCTCACGTTCCGGGGTGAGCACCTCGACCGACCTCGCGTCGAGCATCCACTCGCTCTGACGTTCCCAGGTGGTCAGCACGTCCCAGACCACCTGCTGTGGCGCCGCGGCGTCCACCGCTACCTCGAGCCGCACGGGTTCGCTCCTCGTCGTCGACCGCACCACGTGTCGGCGGGTCTCGCGGCGGGTTCGTCGCCGGCGGGTCCGAGGACCGTCGCTAGGCTCGCGGGCGACCCGGTCGCGGCTCCCGCGCCGCTCGACCCCCACCACCTCGCCGCGCGTGGCCCGCAGCGCGCCCCGCGGCCCCAGGGAAGGTCCCCAGCTTGTTCGCCGACATCGACGGCAACACCATCCAGTACCGCAGCTTCGGCGAGGGCCCACCGGTCGTGTTCGTCCACGGCCTCGGTGGCTGCGCGAACGTGTGGCACGGCGTCATGCAGGCCATGCAGCAGCACCACCACGTGGTCGCCATGGACCTGCGCGGCCACGGGCGCAGTCAGGGCCGCGGCCAGTTCTCGATCGAGGGCTGGGCCAAGGACGTGCTCAAGCTGATCCGCCACCTCGAGCTGCCCTCCGTGACCCTCGTCGGCCACTCGCTCGGGACGCTGGTGGTCCAGCACCTGGCCGAGAAGGAACCGGACCTGTGCGACCAGCTGGTGCTGATCGGCGGGATCTCCTACTTCCAGCCGCCGACCGCCGACGCCTACCGCGAACGTGCCGAGCTGGTCGCCAACGAGGGTATGGACGTGTTGGTGGACGCGTGGCTCGAGGGAGCGGTGTCGCCGCAGACCCACGCCACCTCGTCGGCCACCGTCGGCCTGCTGCGCGAGCTGTTCCTGCGCAACGAGCCGGCCAACTACGCCAAGGCCTGCAAAGCGCTCGCCGCCGCACCGCGCATCCGGCGGGACGAGCTCGGACAGCCGACGTTGATCGTCACCGGCGCGCACGACCGCTCGACGCCGCTGGCGATGGCCGAGGAGCTGCGATCGTCGATCCCGGTCAGCCGTGTCAAGGTGCTGCCCGACGTCGGTCACTGGATCCCGGTCGAGGCACCCGGCCCGCTGGCGGCGACGATCCTGGAGTTCCTGACATAGACCGTCACCCCGACGCTCTGCGGGTGCCGCTGCTCGGTAGCGGCGATCGCTCCGCCTCGGGTGAGCAGCCGCCCCGGACGCCGGTGCTGGACCTGCCCCGCCGGCGGCTCGACCTCGGCCGGCAGACCGGGGTGATGGGCATCGTCAACCGGACGCCGGACTCGTTCTACGACCGCGGCGCCACCTACGCGCTCGACGACGCGCTCGCGCACGCGCGACGGCTGGTCGCCGAGGGCGCCGACATCGTCGACGTGGGTGGCGTCAAGGGCGGACCCGGCGACGAGGTGACCGTCGCCGACGAGCTCGAACGGATCGTCCCCTTCGTCGAGGCGCTCCGCGCGGCCGAACCGGACGTGCTGATCTCGGTCGACACCTTCCGCGCGGCCGTCGCCGACGCCGCGCTCACCGCCGGGGCCGACATCGTCAACGACGTGACCGGCCTGCACGACCCCGAGGTGCTCGACGTCGTGGTCGCCCGGGACGCCGGGTACGTGGCGATGCACCACGGTGGGCAGCCGCGCACCCGCCCCTACCGGCGCAGCTACCGGCCGGACGTCACGGCAGCGGTGATCGCCCACTGCCGTGAACTCACCGACCGGGCCCTCGCAGCGGGGGTGCCTGCCGACCGTCTGATCGTCGACCCGGGTCACGACTTCCAGAAGACGACGGCGCACTCGCTCGAACTGACCCGTCGGCTGCCGGAGCTCGCCGCGCTCGGCTTCCCCGTCCTCGTCGCGCTGTCGAACAAGGACTTCATCGGCGAGACGCTCGACGCCCCGCTCGGATCGGCGGCAGGTGGGACCGGGCGGCGCGTGGACGGGTCCCTGGCCGCGGCGATCTTCTCGGTGCTGCGCGGCGCCTCGCTCGTGCGGGTCCACGAGGTGCGACGCACCGTCGATGCGCTGCGGATGACCGAGGCGCTGCTCGGGTGGCGCCGGCCCGCCGTCGAGGTCCGCGGGCTCGAGTGAGCGGTGCGTGGTCAGGCGGGCGGCGGCAGCGGGATCCCGGCCCGTTCCGCCTCGACCGCGAGGCAGGCGTCCTCGACGTACAACAGGCCGGCGTCCTCGGCGATGGCCCGGGCTTCGTCGGAGCGGACCCCCTGCTGCAGCCACAGCGCCTTCGCACCGGCGGCGACGGCCGCCGTCGCCACCTCCGGTGCGTGCTCCGAGCGCCGGAACACGTCGACGATGTCGACCGGGCCGCCGACGTCCTCGAGCGAGGGGTGGACGTCGAGCCCGTGGATGCGGGAGGCGTTGGGGTTGACGGGCACGATCGCGTACCCCATGTCGAGCAGGCGCCGGATGACCCCGTGGCTCGGACGGCCGGGGTCCTGCGACGCGCCGACGACGGCGATGCGACGGGACTCGGACAGCACCGAACGGATGACGGCTCGCTGATCGGCTCGCACGGACGCTCCTGACCGGGTTCGGGGCCGGCGGTCGGCCCGTGGCCTCGAGGCTACGGTGGGAGCCGCCGCGTCCCCCCGGCCGTCCGGGTGTCCTCGACGCGGGAACGTTCGGTCCTCGGACAGGGAGGTAGCACGTGGCTCGGATCGGGATGCCCCGCAAGTGGGTCTTCGTGTGCATCAACGAGCGGCCCGCCGAGCACCCCCGCCCGTCGTGCATCAGGAACGGCAGCGCGGACCTGTTCGAGGCCATCCGGGAGGAGACCGGCCGGCTCGGGTTGGTGGACGTCAAGGTCGTGGCCTCCGGCTGCCTCGAACCCTGCATGGTCGGTCCCGCGATCTACGTGGCTCCCGACGACGTCTGGTACGGCGGGGTCACGGTCGACGACGTGCCGACCATCTGCGAGCAGCACCTCGCAGGCGACGAACCCGTCGAGTTCCTGCGCATCGGTCGGCCGGAGTTCGAGCTGTCCCCGCTCGCTGGGCGCACCGACCTCCCGCCGGGGATGATCCCACCGGCCTGAGCGGCCCATCGAGGTGGGATCGTCATCACGGGGTGGCGCGGCGTCCGCTGTGCGCCGGTGACCGAGCGACCGAGCCGCCGTCGCGCTGACCTGCGTAAGGTCGAGCCTGCAGCTGCCCGCCGACCGACCGTCCGGGCGGCAGCAGCCACCGACGAGATCGGCCACCGCGACCCGGGGCCGGTCCCCCGCGACCGCAGAGGTGCCCCGTGGACCAGGCAACGCACGCTCCGGACCGTGACCACCGCGACCTGCCCCTCAAGGGCTACGACGCCATCGAGTTCTGGGTCGGCAACGCCAAGCAGGCCGCCCACTTCTACCGGACCGCCTTCGGCTTCCAGCTCGTCGGGTACGCGGGCCCGGAGACCGGCGTCCGTGACCGGGCGTCCTACGTGCTGCAGCAGCGGTCCATCCGCTTCGTGCTGACCACGGCGTTGAGCCCGGACCACGAGATCACCCAGCACCAGGCCCGCCACGGCGACGGGGTCCGTGACGTGGCCTTCCGCGTGCCGGACGCCGACGAGGCGTTCGCGATGGCCGTCGAGCGTGGGGCCAGGCCCTTCGCCGAGCCGGAGGTCCTCGAGGACGAGCACGGCAAGGTCGTGCGCGCCGCGATCCACGCCTACGGCGACACCATCCACTCGTTCGTGCAACGCGACGACTACTCGGGCATCTACCTGCCCGGCTACCAGCCCGTCGGCGACGATCCGCTCGCTCGACCCGTCGGCCTCTCGGCGATCGACCACGTGGTCTGCAACGTCGAGGAAGGCGAGATGGACACGTGGGCGGGGTTCTACGAGCGGATCATGGGGTTCAGCCAGCTGCGCCACTTCGACGACGAGGCCATCTCCACCGAGTACACCGCCCTGATGTCGAAGGTGCTCTGGGACGGCCACGGTCGCATCAAGCTGCCGATCAACGAACCCGCCGAGGGCAAGAAGAAGAGCCAGATCGACGAGTACCTCGAGTTCTACGGCAGCCCGGGCGTGCAGCACCTCGCCCTGTCGTCCGGCGACATCGTGGCGACCGTCCGCCAGCTCCGCGACAACGGCGTGGCGTTCCTGACCGTCCCCGACGAGTACTACCTCGACGCCAAGCAACGTGTCGGCGACGTGGGCGAGTCGTGGGACGACCTGCAGGAGCTCGGCATCCTCGTCGACCGCGACGACGAGGGCTACCTGCTCCAGATCTTCACCGAACCCGTCGAGGACCGCCCGACGGTGTTCTACGAGATCATCGAGCGCCACGGCGCCAAGGGGTTCGGCGTCGGCAACTTCAAGGCGCTGTTCGAGTCGATCGAACGGGCCCAGGAGCGCCGCGGCAACCTCTGACCGCCGCGGTGACGCCTACCGGTAGACCACGAGGGGCGCACCTGCCCCCTGGCGCCTACCGGTAGACCACGAGGGGCACACCTGCCCCCTGGCGCCTACCGGTAGACCACGAGGGGCACATCTGCCCCCTGGC
>NZ_JBBEBZ010000044.1:0-26527 GCF_040882075.1 Nitriliruptor sp. | reverse complement strand
TAGACCACGAGGGGCACATCTGCCCCCTGGCACCTACCGGTAGACCACGAGGGGCGGCCGAGGGGGCCTCCAGGCCCGAGGACGACCCCTGAACAGAGGCGTCCCCCCGGTGGGAGATCCGGGGGGACGTCGTGCGCTCAGGGGGCTCGTGGACCCGGAGGATGTCGTCCTGGGAGGGGGAGATCATCCAGCGGTGGGAGCCGCGAAGGGGGAGAGGTGGGTCCTGCCCCTGAGCGGCGCGTCGGACCTCGGTTGGAGAGGGAGCGTGAGGCCCGCGCGTGTCTTCGGTTGTGCGGAGGTGCCCGCGGTGGGATCGGTGGGAACACCGATCCGGGCCGCGTCGACGGTCACCGTCCGTTCGGACCGGTCCACTCGGGAGCTTGGGAGAAGCTGACCCGGTGTTCCGTGCCGATGTGCGGTACTGTACGCCCCCATTGGCCTGCGTGCAACCCGCTAGCACCCCAGATTGGACTGTAGTTGGACGAGCCAATCCGGGAGAGTGGTCCGCACCTGGCGGACCTGCTCCGCGACGCGCTCACCGGCGACGGGCCCCTGTACCGCCAGCTGGCCGACGCGCTGCGGCAGGCGGTCGACCGGGGCGAGATCCCGCTCGGCACGGTCCTGCCCCCCGAGCGGGCGCTCGCCCGTGCACTGGCCGTCAGCCGCGCCACGGTCGTGGCCGCCTACGACCGCCTCAAGACCGACGGGTGGCTCGAGAGCCGCCAGGGTTCGGGGACCTGGGTCCGCACCCCCGACGAGGGGGACGCCGGCAGCGACGCGGTCGCCACCGGCCGGCTGTTCCTGTCGGTCGGTGGCGGTGAGCAACGCTCGGGGCCGGGCGAGCCGGCCGACGACGCGCCGGCAGACGTCGTCGACCTCTCCGTGGCGGCCGTCACCGGCTCCCCCATCGTCAACGAGGTGCTGGCATCGCTGACCCCCGAGGACATCGCGCCGCTCACCGCCCACCACGGCTACGTCCCCCAGGGACTGCGAGCCCTGCGCGACCACGTGGCGCAGCGGTTCACCGACGACGGTCTCCCGACGGGCGCCGAGCAGGTCGTCGTCACGACCGGTGCGCACCAGGGGATCTCGCTGGTCGCGCGGCAGCTGCTGCGACCGGGCGACACCGTCCTCGTCGAGAGCCCGACCTTCCCAGGCGCGCTCGACGTGTTCCGCCGGTTCGGAGCGAGGCCGGTCCCGGTGCCCGTCGACGAGCACGGCGTCCGGGTCGACCTGCTCGAGGACCTGATCGTCCGCAGCGACCCGCGCCTGTTCTACGTGAGCCCGCACTTCCACAACCCCACCGGCACGGTGCTGCCGGCCGAACGTCGCGCGGTGATCGCCGAGCTGTCACGGACGCGGCGGCTGCCGGTGCTCGAAGACCTCGCCATGGCCGACGTCGTGCTCGACGACGTCGACCTCCCACCGGCGATCGCGGCCTACGACCCGGACGCACCGATCCACACGCTCGGGTCCACCGCCAAGCTGTTCTGGGCCGGGATGCGCGTCGGATGGGTCCGCAGCCCGGCCGACACCGCTGCGCGGACGTTGGCGGTCAAGACCGTCGCCGACCTCGGATCACCGCTGGTCAGCCAGCTGCTCGCGCTGCGGCTGCTGGAACGTCGCGAAGAGGTCCAGGCCGAGCGTCGCGCCGAACTGCGCCCCCGCCGCGACCACCTCGCCGCGCTCCTGGCTGAGCACCTGCCCGAGTGGTCCTTCACGCTGCCCGCGGGCGGCCTGTCGCTGTGGTGCACCCTGCCCCGAGGCAACGCCGAGGAGTTCGCCGAGCTCGCCGGACGGCACGGCGTCACCGTGGTCCCCGGCCCGGCACTGTCGGTGGACGAGGGCAACCGGCGGGCGCTGCGGTTGGTGTTCGCCAGCCCCACCGCCGACCTCGACGAGGGCGTGCGTCGTCTCGCCCAGGCCTGGACCGGCTACAGCGCCGCGAGCGAGCACCGTCCCGCGAGCCGTCTCCTCGTCTGAGTGCGACGCCCGTCCCGCCGGGGAGCCGGTCAGAGGCGACCGTCGAGCACGTTGAGCAGCACACCCATCGCGATCAGGAAGACGAGCAGCAGCCCGCCGATCTTGACCGTCGCCAGGACCTGCGGGCCGACGCCGCGCACCTCCGGGAGCCGTTCCAGGTGGCGACCGCACTCGCAGCGCCCGTCGCCCCACCGGTCGAGGTAGGCCACGTGCCGCTCGCTGCAGGCGAAGCGTGGTCGGTCCTCGAGGTCGTACCCACACGCATCGCAGGCCAGCGTCCCCCGCGGGTGGCGCTGGCCGCACCGGGGGCACTGACGAGCCTGGAGCCGGTCGGTCGCCACGAACCCGCCCGCCAGGCCGAGCAGACCGCCGTAGACGACCGCCGCGCCGAGCACGTCACCGAACGTGATCGACGTGAACAGGGCCACCGGGGCCAGCACCAGCGCCACGAGCACGACCGGGGCCGCTGCCGCGACGGCGACCCAGCCCTTCTCACGCCGGGTCAGCGGCACGGCGCGGCGCGCACGGGTCGGGTCGACCTCCACTCCGGTCCCGCTCACCTGACCCACCTCCGGTCGCTGGCGGCGGAGGGTACGGGTGCCGGACGGCGCGGATGTGCTCGGTAGTGTCACGCTCGGGCGCGTCCGCACGGTGCGTCCGGGAGGAGCGGGTCGTGGGCGAGGTGCACTGGCGCGAACTGAAGCGCGAGGTGGTCGACACGGGGCTGTGCACGGGGTGTGCGGCGTGCGTGATGGCGTGCCCACGCGACGTGCTGGGCTACACCGACGACCACTACCCGGTGCAGCAGGGCGAGGGCATGGCCCACGACCAGTGCGTGATCGGGGACAAGGGCTGCGACATCTGCACCCGGGCCTGTCCGCGGTTCCGGGACTGGGAGTCCGACCTCGACACCGAGCTGTTCGGACGGCAGCGGACCGCCGATGAGCCGTACGGGATCGCGCGTTCGATCCTGTTGACCCGGACCACCGACGCGGGGGTGGCCGAGGTCGGTCAGGACGGCGGGCTGGTGTCCCAGCTGCTGATCTGGGGTCTCGAGACCGGCCGCATCGACGGGGCGCTGACCTCGATGATCGTCTCCGAGCGGGGCCCGTTCGACGCCGCCCCGACGGTGGTGACCGATCGCGCCGGCGTGCTGGCCACCGCCGGGAGCCGGTACACCTACTCGGCCAACCCGCTGGCGATGGCAGATGCGGAAGCCGCGGGGCTCAAGAACCTCGCGCTGGTCGGCATGTCGTGCCAGGCGTCCATCAACGGCACCCTGCCGGCCTACAACGTCAACAAGTACAAGCGCAAGATCGCGTTGACGATCGGCCTGCTGTGCTCCAAGACCTTCACCTACGACGGCCAGGAGCAGGTGTTGGCCGACCACGGCATCGACATCGCGGACGTCACCAAGATCAACATCAAGGGCCGCTACCAGGTGTGGACCCGTGACGGCGGCTACCACGAGATCGCCCTCAAGCTGTTCCACCCCCACACCCGGCCGGGCTGCAAGCTCTGCCCCGACTTCGCCGCCGAGCACGCCGACATCTCCACCGGGGGCATCGGGGCGGACGACAACTGGACCCTCACCCTGATCCGTACCCAACGTGGTGAGGAGTGGATCAAGGGCCTGATCGACGAGGGGCTGATCGAAGCCCGCCCCGGCGAGACCGACGAGGTCGCCATGAACCTGCTCACCAAGCTGTCGACGGTGTCACGCAGACGCTGGCCAGGCGACGTGCTACCCACCGACGCCGCCCGACCAGGGCTCCTGCCGGTCGTACCGAGCTAGGCCGGGTCCGCCCCGGGGATGCCGAGGACGTCCCGCTGCGCGTCGCCCATCAGCGTCGACGGGGCACCCTCAGCGCCCTCGCGTACGAACGTGCAGCG
The DNA here is from genome assembly GCF_040882075.1 of Nitriliruptor sp. Lineage (NCBI taxonomy): Bacteria > Bacillati > Actinomycetota > Nitriliruptoria > Nitriliruptorales > Nitriliruptoraceae > Nitriliruptor > Nitriliruptor sp. The sequence continues at coordinate 22,651 of NZ_JBBEBZ010000044.1, read as the reverse complement.
GACGTCGAGCGCGTCCTCGCCGGACGGGTCGGGGTGCTCGAGAGCCACGCGCCGGAGGCTCCCGGCGAGGTAGGCCGCGAGCTCCGAGGGCGCCTGCGGCCAGGGCGGCCCCTCCGCGTCCGCGGCGGCACGGGCCGAGGTGGCCAGGAGGGTGACCACGACCACGACGCCGGCCGGTCCGGCGAGCGAGGCGACGGCGTGCATCGCGGCGTCGCGGACGACCCCGGGCAGGCTCTGGATGGTCCGGACCTCGACGACCAGGTCGAACCCGCCGACGAGGCCATCGGGCAGGTCGAGGAGGTCCGCGACCTGGACGTCGACGTCGGGCGGCAGACGGTCGCGTGCCCAGGCGACCGCCGAGGGGGCCACGTCGAAGGCGACGACGTCGTAGCCCGCGCCGTGCACCGCCGCCGCGTCCCCGCCGAGCCCGCACCCGACGACCACGGCTCGTCGACCCGGTGGCGCGACCACCGGGTCCGCGAGCCAGTCGAGGACGTAGGGGTGGGCGACATCGCCGCCCCACGGCACCGCACCGGCGTCCCCGCCCGAGGCGGCGTACACCGGCTCGAACCAGCCCGTCGGGCGACCGGCCTCGAGGTGCTCCTCGACGAGCGCGCGCACGTCGGGCTCACCGTGCGAGCTGGATCGACGGCGTCGGCCGAGCACGGGTCAGGGCACCGCGTTCGGGATCTCGTACGCCGCGATCTTGGGGTGGTCGACCTTGGACGCACCGACCTCCGAGGCGCCGCCGGGGCTGCCGAGCCCGGTCACGGAGCTGTCGAAGTACTCGGCGTTGATGGCCGTGAAGGCCTTCCACTCGTCCGGCACGTCGTCGGCGTAGAAGATGGCCTCGACCGGGCAGGCCGGTTCGCAGGCGGCGCAGTCGATGCACTCCGCCGGGTGGATGTAGAGGAGGCGGTCGCCCTCGTAGATGCAGTCGACCGGACACTCCTGCACGCAGGCGGTGTCCTTGACGTCCATGCACGGTTCGGCGATGACGTAGGTCATCTCGCGCTCCCCTGATCCCGGCGGTCCCCGGCCCTCGGGGTGTCCGGCGTGGATGCTACCGAGGCGCGTCGGGGCCCTCGAACCGACGCGACCTCAAGCCTCCCAGGCGGCGACCTTCGGGTGGTCCTTCTCGGAGTTGCCGACGGTGGCCGCACCGCCGGGCGAGCCCAGCCCCGTCACCGAGTCCTCGAAGTACTCGGCGTTGATCGGGGTGAACTCCTTCCACTCGTCCGGCACGTCGTCCTCGTAGAAGATCGCCTCGACGGGGCAGACCGGCTCGCACGCGCCGCAGTCGATGCACTCCTCGGGGTGGATGTAGAGCATCCGGTCGCCCTCGTAGATGCAGTCGACGGGGCACTCCTCGACGCAGGCCTTGTCCTTCACGTCGATGCAGGGCTCAGCGATCGTGTACGTCAACCGGGGACCTCCTCAGGGCGGGCGCTGCCGCCAGCCTAGACCCCGCCGCGTCATCGGGCGAAGCGCCGCCACCGACCGGCGGTCGTCACCCTCCGTTCACCTGCGATCAGTAGGGTCGTCCGGCCGCCCTGCGCCCCCATCGGCCGGTCGGCCGCGCGCCCCTCGGAGACCCGATGAGCCAGGCCACCACGACCGACGCTCCACCACGGCGGAGCCACGCCATCCTCGACTTCCACGGGGACGGCGAGGTGCGGCACCTCAACCGTGAACTGTCCTGGCTGCAGTTCGACGAGCGGGTGCTCACGCTCGCCCAGGACCGGACACGACCGGTACTCGAACGGGCCAAGTTCCTGGCCATCTTCGCCAGCAACCTCGACGAGTTCTTCCAGGTCCGCGTCGCTGGTCTGAAGGAGCAGCTGGCCGCCGGGGTGACCGGTACGGGCGCCGACGGGATGCGACCGGCGGAGCAGCTCGCCGCGATCGACGAGTACGCCGGCGAGCTCACGTCACGGCACGCACGGACCTTCACCGAGCAGGTCGGTCCTGAGCTCGCCGCGCACGGGATCGTGATGGTGCGGGCCGACGAGCTCGGCGAGAGCGATCGTCGGTGGCTCGACGGCGTGTTCGACGCCCGGATCTACCCGGTCCTGACGCCGCTCGCGGTCGATCCCGCCCACCCGTTCCCCTACATCTCGAACCTGTCGACCAACCTCGCGGTCATCGTGCGCGACCCCGAGGGCGGCCAGCGGCGCTTCGCGAGGGTCAAGATCCCCCCGATCCTGCCCCGGTTCCTGGTGCTCCCGGACGGCGAGCGCTACCTCGCCCTCGAGGAGGTCATCGCGAGCCACCTCGACCGGCTGTTCCCGGGGATGGCGATCGTCGACCACCACGTCTTCCGCGTCACCCGCAACGCCGACCTCACCGTCGAGGAGGACGAGGCCGGCGACCTGCTCGCCGCCATCGAGTACGAGCTGACGCAACGCCGCTTCGGCCGGGTGGTCCGGCTCGAGGTGGAGGAGTCGATCACCGACGAGGTCCTCGACCTGCTGGTGCGCGAGCTCGGGACCGAACCGATGGACGTCCACCGGCTCCCCGGACCGCTCGACCTGTCGGGGCTGTGGTCCCTCCACGGGCTCGACCGACCCGAGCTCAAGGTGCCGCCGCAGCCGTCGACGACCCAGCCCCGGCTCGCATCGTCCGAGCCGGATGCTGCCGGCGATCGCGCACCCGTCGACCTGTTCGCCGTCCTCCGCGAGGGGGACGTCCTGGTGCAGCACCCGTACGACTCGTTCACCACGTCGGTACGCGCCTTCATCGAGCAGGCCGCCCGCGATCCCGACGTGCTGGCCATCAAGCAGACCCTCTACCGCACCTCGGGCCCCGACAGCCCGATCGTGGCCGCGCTCCTGACGGCCGCGAGCGAGGGGAAGCAGGTCGTCGCGCTCGTGGAGCTCAAGGCTCGCTTCGATGAGGAGGCGAACATCGAGTGGGCACGGGTGCTGGAGGAGGCCGGTGTCCACGTCGCGTACGGGGTCGTCGGCTACAAGACCCACACCAAGATCTCGCTCGTGGTGCGCCGCGAGGGCGACGGCGTGCGCCGCTACGCACACGTCGGCACGGGCAACTACAACGAGACGACCGCGCGCTTCTACGAGGACCTCGGGCTGCTGACCGCCGACCCGGACATCGGCGCGGACCTGTCGGACCTCTTCAACGTCATCACCGGGTACTCCCGCCGCTCCGAGTACCGCCAGCTCCTGGTCGCGCCCGCCACCCTCCTGCCGCGAACCCTCGAGCTGATCGCGCGCGAGGCTGCAGCCGACGACGGCCACATCGTGGCCAAGATGAACGCGCTGGTGGACGCCGAGATCATCGATGCGCTCTACGCCGCGTCCTCGAGCGGCACGCCGATCGACCTCATCGTCCGTGGCATCTGCGCCCTGCGACCGGGCGTGCCCGGCCTGTCGGAGAACATCCGGGTGCGGTCCATCGTGGGTCGCCACCTCGAACACTCGCGGCTGTTCCGCTTCGGATCGCCGGAGCGTGGGTACGACTACCTCATCGGCTCGGCCGACTGGATGAGCCGCAACCTGCGTCGCCGGGTGGAAGCGGTGGTGCCCGTCACCGATCCGCAGCTGCGAGCACGGCTCGAGGAGATCCTCGCGGTGAACCTCGCTGACGACGTGCTGGCGTGGGAGCTCGGGCCGGATGCGGCGTGGACCAAGGTGGCGACGGTCGACGGGATCGACGCCCAGCAGGTCCTGTTCGACCGGGCCCGCGAACGGGCGGGGACCCGATGAGCCTGCTCCTGCTCCGTCACGTCCACGCCGGCGACCGGGACGCCCACGACGGCGACGACCGCCGTCGGCCGGTGTCGACCACGGGGCTGAAGCAGGCCCTGGCGCTCGTCGACCGCTTCTCGGCCCGGACCATCGTGGCGATCTGCAGCTCGCCGTACACCCGGTGTCTGCAGAGCGTCGAGCCGCTCGCCGCCGCGCACGGCCTGGTCACCGAGGTGCTCGACGAGCTCGCCGAAGGCGCCCCGTTCGACCTGGTCCAGCGGTTCCTGCGCCAGCAGCACCGCCGCGGCGAGCAGCTCGGTGGCGACGTCGTGCTCTGCAGCCACGGCGACGTCATCGGCGCGGTCGTCGAGCACCTCATCGACCAGGGCGTCGAGCTCGGGACCGACGAGGTGCGCTGGCAGAAGGCGAGCACCTGGGTCCTCGACGGCTCGCTCGACGATCCGGTCGCGACCTACCTCCCGCCGCTCGCCTGACCGCCGGGACGGCGGCCACGCGGACCCCAGGGTCTACGCTCGGACCAGCCGTCCTCGACGAGGTCCCCCTGCGCTGTTCCGTCCTCGACCTCGGGTCCAACTCGTTCCACGTCCTCGTCGCCGACCTCGATGGCACGAGCCTCGTGCCGGTCGAGCGCCAGCGGGAGATGCTCCACCTCGGGCGCGTCGTCGCCCAGCACGGCCACGTCCCCGAGGAGCACATCGCGCTCGCCGAGGACACCGTCGCCCACCTGTCGAAGCTCGCGCGCCGCAGCGGATCGCAGGAGCACCTCGCCGTGGCCACCTCGGCGCTCCGCGACGCGGAGGACGGTGAGGCGGTCATCGTTCGGCTCTCGGCGGCCGCCGGCACACCGGTGCGGGTCCTGTCGGGTGAGGACGAGGCCCGGCTCGGCTACCTCGGCGTCCGGGCCGGCGTGGCCCTGCGCGAGGAACCGGTGCTGGTCCTCGACCTCGGCGGCGGCTCGCTCGAGCTGACCATCGGTTCCGGCGCCGAGGTGACGTGGTCGACGTCGCTGCCGCTCGGCGTGTCGCGGCTGTCGGCGCTGGTGGACCAGGACCCCGCACGCAAGCGCGAGCTGAAGGCGCTGCGTACCCGTGTCGAGGAGGAGCTCGCACCACACCTCGACGCGGTCGCCGCGGCCGGTGCGCGGACCACCGTCGCCGTCGGCGGGACCGTGCGCGCTCTCGCGCGGGTCGTGGCCCACGAGGAGCAGGTGTGGCTGCCAGCGACGCTGAACCAGCTGACGGTCGGCACCGACGAGTTCACCAGGGTCCGTGACGAGCTGGTGGCGCTCGACCTCGCGGGGCGCACCGAGGTCCCGGGGATGAAGGACCGCCGCGCCGACCACCTGCACATCGCCGCGGTCGTCCTCGTGGCGGTGTTCGACCAGCTGGGCGTCGAACGGGCCACCATCAGCGACTGGGGGCTGCGCGAGGGCATCCTGCTGGACGCCCACGGCGTGACCGCTCCCCCGCCCGCCGACGAGCTCCGCGGCGCAGAGATCGCTCGCCTCCGCCGCGCGTTCTCGACCGATGACGCCCACCTCGACCACGTCGCCGGGCTGGCGCGATCGGTGTTCGATGGCGTCGGCGCCGCGCACGGGCTCCGGGCCGCCGATCGCGAGCTGCTCGACCACGCGGCTCGGTTGCACGACATCGGTGAGACGCTGGCGCTGCGGCGGCACCCGGTGCACGGTGCGTACCTGGTCGCCAACGCCGAACTGCACGGGTTCGCGCCCGCCGAGACCGCCATCCTGACGACGTTGGTGCGCTTCCACCGTTCCCGAGGGATCGCCCGCGGCTTCCCACCCTTCGCATCGCTGAGCGACGCCGACCAGGACCGCACGCGCCGGCTGCTGCCGCTGCTGCAGCTCGCCGATCAGCTCGACCGGACCGGCGACCGCGCCATCCACGACGCCCACGTCGCCGTCGACGACGACCGTGTCACCGTCACGTCCATCGGCCACGACGCGCCGGCCGCGCCGCTCGAGCTCCAGCAGGTCGCGCGGCTGTTCCGCAGCACCTACGGGTTGGACCTGCGGTTCGCGCCGGCCGTGGTGGACGGGGCGTGAGCTCCGACGGAGCGACCGGACCGGGTCGCCGGCTGCGTGCCCGGGCCGTCCACCGCGTGACCCCCGACGCCGTCGGGCAGCGGGTGTCGATCCGTCACCTCGTGGTGACCGGCCACGGGACGCTGCCGCAGGCCACCGACGTCGTCGGCCGTCTCCTCGGCTACGAGGACGGTGTGCTCGCGCTCATCGACCGGCGCGGCCAGCTCGCCCTCGTGGACGAGGCCGCCATCGTGGCATCCCGGGTGATCCCTCCCCACCCCCGCCTGCCACCCGAACCGGCCGACGTCGGTACCACGGAGCACCCGTTGGCCCGCGACGCGGCCCGCGTCCTGCTGCTCGATGCGGCCGACCGGGTGCTGCTCGTGGCGCACCGCGCTTCGCCGACGCGGACGGTGTGGACGGCTCCCGGTGGGGGTCTGCGACCGGACGAGGACCACCTCACCGCCGCCCGCCGCGAGCTCACCGAGGAGCTCGGTCTGGTGGCGGAGGTGGGCCCGCAGGTGTGGCACCGCGACGTGACCTTCACCTACGCCGGCGTCCACCTCGCCCAGCGGGAACGGTGGTTCCTCGCCCGCGTGGAGGCGTGGGACCCGGTCACCGCGCCGCTCGACGACCCGGGCCTGATCGACGTGCGGTGGTGGACCCACGCCGAGCTCGAGGCCACCGACGCGGTGGTGGCCCCGCGCACGCTCGCCGACCACCTGCTCACGCTGCTCCGTGACGGCGCCCCGTCCGCTCCGGTCGACGTCGGGAGATGAGCGTCAGCGCGGGTCGAGCTCACGGGTGAACACCAGCTGCATCAGCGTGGCGTTGCGCATCCACGGGACGGTGCGGTCCTTGCCCGGCGGGTCGTACTTGTCGTGGAAGTCACGCAGCACGTCCGCCCGTTCGGGGTCGTCGCGGTGGATGACCGCCGCGCGGGCCAACCACGACCGTCCGCCGATCCGGACGACCCCCTGCTCCTCGGTCTCGAGGTTGAGGCACCACGTGGTCAGCCCACCGGAGCCCGACATCAGGTGCACGCCACCGTCGGCGGGCACGAACCACAGCTCGGCGGAGTGGCGCCGGCCGGCGACGCGGCCGGCGGTGGACAGCACGCAGTAGTGCTCGGCGTAGAGCGACTCCGGCAGGTCCATCGCTCAGCGCTCCAGAGCCAGGTCGACGACGACCGCTCGGTGATCGCTGCCACCCGCGTCGACGACCCACGCGTCGATCGACGTCGACCCGCGGGTGAGCACCCAGTCGATGCGGACCACGGGGGGCAGCCACCGGCCGTCCGCCGGCCACGTGAACCCCATGCCGCTCCCGACGTCCCGCTGCGGGTCGGAGAACCCCGCCTCGACGAGGCGACGGTAAGCGGTCGACCGGTCGCCGGAGTTGAGGTCACCACCGAGCACGGCCGGCAAATCCGGGTCGAGGACCTCGAGCACGGCCCCGATCTCGGCACGGCGGACGTCGTCCTCGAGCTCGAGCCGCTCGAGCACCGATGGACCGCACCCGGGGCACGGCGAGATCAGGTGCAGCGAGGCGACCTGCAGCGAGGTCCCGTCCACGTCGAGCCGCACCACGCTGGTGAGCCGGCTGCGGTCACTCGCACCACCGACCTCGGTGACCTCGGTGATGGGATACCGGCTCAGGATCACGACGGCCCCGACCCCCTCGGAGCGGTCGACCTGGTGGTGGGGGTAGCGGTCCCCGAGGGCGGCCAGCAGCGCTTCCTCGCGAGGCGCGAAGACCTCCTGCAGCAGCAGGACGTCCGGTTCCTGCTCCTCGACCAGGGACAGCACGTGGCCCTCGTCCGGCGCGCCGACGAAGGTGTTGAAGCTGGCCACGCGGAGATCGGCCGGCCGGTCCGAGCCGGAGCCGGGCAGGAACGCGCCCCCGTAGGACCACACCCACACCGCGGCGGGGATGGCGAACAGCACCACCGCGAGCGCGTCGCGGCGGACGAGCGCGACCAGCACCAGCACGGTCGCGGGCAGGGTGGCCCAGAACGTCGCGAGGTCCAGCACCTGCGCCGCGGGGTGATCGATGCGCGCGAACCAGAGGACCAGCACCACCGCGGTGATGGCGGCGTACGGCCAGGCGATGGCGCGCAGCAGCACGCCCCGGTCGCGGCCCATCACCCGTGCGGGGTGTCACCGAGCCGGTGCACCATCACGCGGTTGGTCCCACCGTGCCCGCCCGGGATGCCGGAGACGACCACGATCGCGTCGCCGCGCGAGGCGTAGCCGTGCTCGAGGCAGATCTCCTCTGCGGCGGTGATGAGGTCGATGGAGTGGTCCTTGGTGGGCACGATCGCGCCGGCGGTCCCCCACATCAGCGCGAACCGTCGCAGCGGTTCCTGCGCCGGGGTGAGGCCGATGACGGGGTGCGGTGGCCGGAACTTCGACACCAGCTGCGCGGAGGCGCCGGTCAACGAGTACACGAGGATCGCCTTGGCCTGCACGTCCGAGGCGATCTGCACGGCGGCCTTGCACACCACGCGCTGCAGCTCGCGGCCCGTGATCGGGGGAACCGGGTGCACGCGCTCGGCGGACGATTCCGCCACCTCGATGATGCGCGCCATGGTGCGGACCGCCTCGACCGGGAACCGACCCGCGGCGGTCTCGCCGGACAGCATCACCGCGTCGGTCCCGTCGAAGATGGCGTTGGCGACGTCGGAGGCTTCGGCGCGCGTCGGTCGCGGGCTGCGGATCATCGAGTCGAGCATCTCGGTTGCCGTGATGACCGGCCTCCCGGCCTGGTTGGAGAGGTCGATGATCTGCTTCTGGATCGCCGGTACCCGTTCGGGGCCGACCTCGACGCCGAGGTCACCCCGGGCCACCATCACCGCGTCGGTCGCGTCGATGATCGCGTCGAGCGCATCGATGGCTTCGGGCCGTTCGAGCTTGGCGATGATGGGCTGCTGACCCCCGAGCTCGTGCACGAGCTCGCGCACCTCGATCACGTCCTGCGGCTTGCGGACGAACGACAGAGCGATCCAGTCGACGCCGATGTCGATCATCGTGCGGACGTCGACGAGGTCCTTCTCGGTGAGGCTCTGGGCGGACACGTCGACACCCGGCAGGTTGACGCCCTTGCGCGTCTTGGCCGTGCCGCCGGCCACGACCCGGGCCGACACGCGGTTGCCCTCGATCCGGGAGACCACGAACCGGAGCAACCCGTCGTCGACCACCACCAGCGCACCGGGTTCGACGTCGTCGGCGAGCTGCTCGTAGACCACCGGCAGGACCGGGGTCCCCGCGCCGTCGTCGTAGCGGTCGAGGTGCTCCTCGCCCGCGACGAGGACCACCTCGCCGCCGTCGGTGAGTTCGACGCCGTCGTCGGGCAGGACCCCGAGCCGGATCTTCGGACCTTGCAGATCGCCGAGGCTCCCGACGTTGCGCCCGAGGCTGTCGCCGATGTCGCGGGCGAGGTCGAGCCGGTCCTTGTGCTCCTCAGCGGTGCCGTGCGAGAAGTTCAGCCGGATCACGTCGATGCCGGCGGCGATGGCCGCCCGCAGCCGATCCGGGTCGTCCAACGCGGGCCCGAGGGTCGCGACGATCTTGGCGCGGCGCACGTCAGGTCCTGGTCGGGTCGGGGAGCGGGGAGGCGGGCGGCGACCATCCTAGGGTGGTGCTCCCGAGGTGGCCCGGCGCTCGACCAGGGGTCACGGTCCGACGTCGTCCTGATCGTCCTGATCGTCCTGATCGTCCTGGTCGTCATCGTCGTCGGCGGTCGGTCGGGGCCTGGTCACGGCTCGCAGCGGATCGCGAGCGCCACGGGCGAACTCGTCCGCCGCGATGCGGGTCGCGTCCCGGACCCGGTCGGCGACCCCCTCCCCGAAGGCGAGCGTGAACACACCCTCGCCGAAGCCGAGCCGGGTCGGCAGGTCCGGGTCATCCGGGGTGACGAGTCGATCCACGGCGGCAGCGACGATGGCGTCGACGCGCACCGACCAGGCGATGGCGGCGGGGACATCGGTGGTCAGGTCCGCCGGACCGATCCAGGCGTCAGCGATCGCGGCGACCACATCGGCGACGGAGGTCGAGGCGGTGTCGACCACCACCACGGCCGGTTCCACCTCCTCGTCGAGCCCGGTCACCAGATCGGTCGCATCACCGACGTCCTCCACCGCCGCGTCGATCACCACCGGGGACGCGGCCAGCGCCGCCCGGGTACCCGCACGACGTCGCGTCCGGTCCTCGCTGTCCCCACCGAGGATCAGCCCCACGGGCCGGTCGCCGGCGAGCTCGGCGGCGGCGACGCCGAGGACGTGGCCGAGTGCCTCGTGGTCCAGTTCGAGCAGATCGACGTTGGGCGGGAGATCGTCGCGCGGCGCACCGAGGGCGCAGAACCGGCTGGCCGGGAACCGGTCCGCGAGGTCGAGCACGGTGCGGACCGCCGGCCCACCGATCACGCACACCAGGTCGGCACCACCGTCGGCGAGCAGCGCCGCCGTGTCCGGGACGAAGTCGGCCTCGTCGATGACGACCGGTCGGATGCGGGCGATATCGCCCACCCGCTCGGCGGCGAGTTCCGCCAACCGTTGCTCGACGTCGGCGGTGGGCAGCGTGGGCCCACCACCGGTCGCGAGGACCACCGCGACCTGCACCCCGCTCGGCGCCGGTTCGGAGCTCTCGTCCGGTGAGGGCGTCGGGACCGGTGCCGGATCACCGGTGTCCGTACACGCGGCCGTGACGGCGGCCGCAGCCAGGAGGCCGGCCACCGCGCGGCGACCGACACCCGCACCTCGACGGTGCGTTCCCACGCTGACCACCCCTCGCTCCGCTCGACCCGAGCGCCCCGCCGGCCCTCGCAGCGCGACCCAGCCCCGCGGTGCGCGGCCCGGACCGTCCGTGGCGTCGTAGGCTACCGAGCACCGGCCGCGCTCCCCCGGCGCTGCCACGGTGCCCCCGACCCGGAGCGAGCTGTGAACGATGTGACCATCCTCGACGATCCGGTCGCCGGGGTGCAGTTGGCGGCGCTCCGTGACGAGCGCACGACCCCCGAGCACTTCCGTCACCACGCGCGCCGGCTCGGGTCCATGCTCGCGTTGCGCGCCGTGGAGGACCTGCCCTCCGAGGACAGCACGGTCCGCACGCCGCTCGGAGACGCCCCCGCCACGGGTCCCGGACGGACCATCGTCGCCGTCCCGGTGCTGCGCGCAGGGCTCGGACTGCTCGGCGGCGTGCACGACGTCCTGCCGTCCGCGCTGGTCGGCATGATCGGGCTCGAACGCGACGCGGAGACCTTCCAGGCGCGGCGCTACTACTTCAAGGTCCCACCGCTCGAGGGCGCGTGGGTCCTCGTGCTCGAACCGATGCTCGCCACGGGCGGATCAGCGTCCGATGCCGTCAAGGCGCTCGACGCCGAGGGGGCCGAGCAGGTCATCGTCCTGTCCGTGGTCGGGACCGAACAGGGCGTCCAGCGCGTGCTGAACGAGAACCCGGGCGTGAAGGTGGTCATCGGCGCGATCGACCCCGAGCTCGACGACGACCGGTACATCGTGCCCGGACTCGGCGACTTCGGTGACCGGCTCTTCGGCACGCCGCACTGACGGACCGAGCAGGAGGGTCACCCGCCGAGGGAGACGTCCTCGTCGGGCTCAGCCGGGATGTCGATGTCGGCGCCGGGCTGGACGATCTCCTGCCCGGGGCGCAGCCCGTCCGGGCGCCCCTCGACCGGCGGCGCCTCGGCGTCGGGCTCGGGAGCTGGGTCGGTGGCGGGGTCCGGCGCCTGCGCGGGTGGCGGGTCGGCGACGTCGGCGGGAGGTGACGTGACCGGGGCGGGCCCGGTCGGTGCCAGATCGACCGGTGGTGCCGGGGACGGCGCGAGCGCTGGAGCTGGCGCGGGTGCCGGGGCTGGCGACGGTGCCGGGGCGGTCGGGCCGGCCTCGGCGGAGCCGACCTCGGGGGCGGGAGCGGGGGCGGGAGCGGGGGCGGGCGCCTCAGGCTCCGCCGGTGGTTCGGGCGCGGCGGGGGCGACGAGTTCCGGTTCGTCGCCATCCGGTGTCGCGACCTCCGTGACGTCGGGGTCCGGCGCCGGACGGTCCACCGGCGGCGCGCCATCGGACAGCCCGACGGCTGCGGCGCCCGAGGCGACGACGATCAGGACCGCACCCGTCAGGAACGTGGTCACCATCGACCGGCGCTGGATGGTGCTGGCGCCCATCAGCTGCCCGAGCCGTTCGAGCACGACCAGGGCGTCGACCCGAGCCGCCTTCGCGAGCACCTCGAGGTCGTCGCGTCGCAGCACGAACGACGGTTCGCGTTCGGCGCCGCGCATCCGACGGACCAGGCGGAGGTAGGCGAGGTAGGCGGCGTCGGGGTCGGACGGCTCGAACCGTGCCTTCTTCGGCCCAGCACGCAACGCCCCACGTTCGAGGTCCACCAGCAGCGGCGTGCGCTGTCGGGGCCTGGTCGTGGCGTCGTCGACGGTGGTCGTGGGCATCAGCGATCCTGTGAACTCACCTACGAGCATCGGCCGCAGGAGGGCCTACCTGGAGCAGTGTGCCGTGCCACCGGCCTCAGGGCGAGCGTCAGCTGCACGCGGCCGTCCCCGTGGCCTCAGGCGTGCTCCGCGAGCCGCGTGTACGAGCCCCCGTGGTAGGCCAGCGGGGCCCGCTCGGGATCGTGACCGAGACCGACCACCTCGCCGACGACGATGAGGTGGTCGCCACCGTCGTGGACCTGCCACACCCGGGTGTCGATCCAGGCCGCAGCACGCGCCAGGATCGGCGATCCGGTCACGGCGGTGTGGGTCTCGACCCCGTCGAACTGCGCAGCTCCGCTCGGCCGGTCGGAGTCGGCGAAGCCGTCCGACAGCTCGGCCTGGTCGGCGGCGAGGACCGACAGGGCGTAGACCCCGCCGGGGCCGACGTGCTCGGCCATCACCGCGTCGCGGTCCACGCAGACCAGGACCAACGGGGGGTCGAGCGACACCGAGGTGACGCTGGAGGCGGTCATGGCGTGGGGTGCGCCGTCGGCCGCGATCGTGGTCATCACCGTCACCCCGGTGACGAAGCGGCCGAGCACGGTCCGGAACCGGTCGGCCTCGATGACGTGCTCGTCGTCGCCGGGCAGCCGGACCGGATCGGCCTGCGGCCCGGGCTGCGCAGCCGGATCCGCACCGACGTCGCCGAGGCCCGCGAACAGGTCGTCCTCGATGCCGCCCGTCCCCGCGCCGGGGGTGCCCTCCTCGAGGACGAACACCTCGGTACCGAAGAAGGCTTCGGCCATGTCGTCGGGGGTGTTGAGGAAGAAGCTCTCGGCCCCGATCTGGCTGCGGTGGGCCAACAGGGCCGCACGCTTGGCCGGCAGCCAGGCGGTGACGTCGACGACCGTGGTGAGCAGCTCGTCGGGGGTGCCCATCGGGAGGTCGTCGGCGCTGGCGATCTCCCCGTCACCGAACGGCGACGGCAGCCCCGCGGCCGTCAGCCCGAGGTGGGCGTCCCACAGCCGTGACTTGGTCAGCGTGTGGACGTAGCGCTTGGCGACCTGGAACGGCTCTCCCGGCACGTCGGCGTCCGGGTCGGCGACCAGCGCCACGGCCCGGACGGTCACCTCGTGCGCCTTCACGTGGTCGGGGTGGCCGTAGGTCCCGTGGACGTCGTCGGAGACCACCACGTCGGGGCGGACCCGCCGGACGATCGCGGCGAGCCGCGTCGCGGCGACGTCGAGATCCGCGGCGTGGAAGCTGTCCGGGTGCTCGTTGTCGGCGGTCCCGACCATCCCGCTGTCGCGGTAGCCGAGCCAGACGTGCTCGGACACGCCGAGCGCCGCGATCGCGTCAGCCATCTCGCGACGCCGGTGGGTCGGCAGGTCCTCGTCACCGAGATCGACCCCGGCGAGGTTCTCCCCCGCCTCACCGCCGGTGCAGGTCACCACCACCGTGCGTGCCCCCATCGCCGATGCTCGCGCGAGGACACCACCGCAGGCGATCGACTCGTCGTCGGGGTGCGGGTGCACGCACAGCAGCGTCGGGCGGGCGTCCACGTGCGCTCCTCCTCGGGGGCCGCCCGGGCGACCGGGCACCGGGCGACGGTAGCCTCGCCGCGGTCCTGGTCGCGCCCGCGTCGGGGCGTCCCTCCACCGTCCGGATCCCCGCGTGCCCCCGTCCGCTGAACCTTCGACGACACCCGCCGCCGGCGAGGTGGTGTTCGTGGACGACGCCGCCGAGGTCGCAGCCGCGCTCCGCACGGTGGCTGCCGAGACGGTCGGCGTGGACGTCGAACGCGCCGACGCGGACAGCTACTTCCGTCGGGCCGCGCTGATCCAGGTCGGGACCGCCGACCGCTGCCTGCTCCTCGACGGCGTGAGCATCGACCGGATGCCGGAGCTGGACGCCTTCCTCGACGACCGACGGGTCGCCGTGCTGCACGCGCTCGAGAACGACCTCGACCCGCTCGCCCGCAAGGGGGTGCTGCCGGGCCGCCTGGCCGACACCGCCGTCGCTGCCGCGCTGCTCGGTCTGCCGACCGGCCTGTCGAAGCTCCTCGACGAGGTGCTCGGCGTACAGTTGACCGCGGACAAGGAGGCCTACCAGCGCGCCGACTGGGAGGCTCGTCCGCTCTCGGAGGGGATGGCCGACTACGCGGCCGGTGACGTCTTCCACCTGCCAGCCCTGTGGCACGAGCTCGAGGCCCTGCTCGCTGCCGCCGAGCGCTCCAGCTGGTACCAGCAGGAGCTCGACTGGACCATCACACGCGCCGGCGAGGACACCCGGGACTGGACGAAGGTCAAAGGATCCGGCCGGCTCGATGCGGAGGCCAAGGCCGTCCTGAAGGCCGTCTGGGAGGAGCGCGAACGGCTCGCGCGCGAGCACGACATCGCCCCCAACCGGCTCGTCCACGACGACGTCCTCCGCGACCTCGCCGAGGACCCCGCCCGCAGCGTCGAGGAACTGGTCCGTCGCAGCCCTCGCCGTCGCGGGCTGCTGCGTGAACACGCGGCCGACCTGCTGGCCGCGATCGAGCGCGGCCGCGACGGGCCGCACGAGCAGGGCAGCGACGGTGGTCGCCGCTGGGCGCCCGAGGACAAGGCCGCCTACGACGCGATGCGACGCGCCCGGGCCGACGTCGCCACGGACCTCGGCATCGACGCCGGCGTCCTGTGCTCGTCCCGTCCGCTGTGGCGTGCCGTCGCGGGCCGGCCCGAGGACGGGATCGAGCTCTGCACGCTCGCCGAGCTGCGACCGTGGCAGACCGAGCTGCTCGTCGACGTCCTGTGGGACGCCTACCGGTCCGGTTTCGAACCGGCGACCGCGGACCCCGGCCCCGGCGACCCGAGCTCCGGCGACGCCGACCGCAGCGACGGTGGTGCGAGCGACCCGGAACCGGCCACCCACACTCGCGGGGACGGTGGCGCGAGCGCCCCGACCCTCTGATCAACCGTGCAACGTTGGCGGCGACCGGGGCAGCGCATCGCTGCAGCGGCGGCTGCTCGAGGAGCGCCACGATGCCGACCGGGCTTCGCCTCCCGGGTAGCCGACGCGGCCGGAGGGGACGAGATCATGGTCTGCGGGATCTCGCCGGGCTGCCGACGCCCCGCCACCTGCTGGCCTTGCGCTGGCAACAGCAACCCGAGTGACGACCGGGACGATCACCGCTCCCATCCCCGAACGCCTCACCCGAGAGAAGCTCAGCCGAGGAGGAGCAGGATGCCCGCGATGGTTGCTGCGAACAGCACCGCGGCGGGGAGGAGCGTTGCGCGCAGGATCCGGCCGGTTTCCTCCGGAGCGTCGACGGCGGTCGCGCCGATGAGTATGACGACCGGCGCGAGCGCGTTCCCGATGTTGCCGCCGACAGTCTGGGCCGCGACGAGCAGGTACGGGGGAACCTCGATCAGGAGCGCCACATCGCGCTGCAGCGCGGCGAACAGCGCGTTCGAGGAGGTGGTCGAGCCGGTCACGAAGGAACCCGTCACGCCGACGAAGGGAGCGATGACGGGGTAGACGTCCCCGGTCGCCTCCGCGATACCCCGTGCCAGGATCGAGACGATGCCGGCGTCCACGAGCAGGGTGGCGACACACGCCAGCAGCAGGACGGAGATCGACGCCTGCGGGAGCGAGCGCGCCCAGCCAGCCAGCATCGCACGGGTCCGCCCCCGCTCCCAGAGTCCACCGAACTGATAGGTCAGGTAGCCGAGCACGCAGGCCAGCAGGATGTAGAAGCCGGGGTGCCCGAAGGGCGAGAGCGGTGTGAAATCAACGACCGGGGGGTTCTGCCAACCCATTCCGGTCTCGGTTCCGGGGAACGACGGCGCCATACGACCGACCCCTCTGACCCATTCGCGCGACGTGGGCCAGAGGAAGACCGGCAGCGCCGTGACGAGCAGGTAGATGTAGGGCGAGAGCAGGCGAGGTACCTGTTTCTCCCTCTCCGGCGGCGCGATCGCAGCCGGGACGTCCTCGCCGGGCGCCGCGGTCAGGCTCGGGACACGACGCTTGGCCCGCCGTCGGTGGTAGGCCGCCTTCAACGCGACGGCCATGATCCCTGCCGTCCCGGCTGCCAGGCTGGCGACGGCGGGGACGGCGGTGGCGGTCACGACGAGGGTCCCCGCCATCGGGATCCCCGCCAGCAGGAGGGTGCTCCAGCCCTCGCGGAGCCCCGTGAGTCCTCCGTCGAGTAGGAGCACCAGTGCGCCAGCGACGAGGCAGTTCACGGCGAGGAGTGAGGACGCCACGATCGCGAACCGTGCCTGGTCCTCGATCCCGAGGTTCGCGGTCAGCGAGGCCATGTAGAACGACGAACCCATCGACCCGAACGTCACGGCCCAGTGGTACCCGACGAGTGGGTAGAGGACCGCGCGCGCTCGAGTCCACCCCATCGCGAGCAACAGTGGGGCCGCCACGGCGATCGGGGTGCCGAACCCGGCCACCCCCTGGATGAACGAGGGGAAGATCCACGCGACGACGAGCAGGTTCTCCCGTCGCCTGGGGAGCACGGTCGAGAAGACGGCGCCGATCCTCTCCAGGCCGGCTCCGGATGCCAGGCGGTAGAGCAGCAAGGCCGGCCAGATCACGCCGAGGATCCAGGTCCCCAGCCACAGGCCTTTGGCGATCCCGACCAGCAGCAGGTCTGCGGGTGCGCGGAAGACGGTCACACCGACGACAACGACCCATCCGGTCACCATCGCCGCGGCACGGCCCGTGCGTACCCCGGCCAGCACGAGTGCGAGCAGCAGCGCGACCGGTGAGACGGCGAACAGCCAGAGGCCCAGGGTCAGCGGCGGGAGGTCCACAGCGGTCCGTCGTCGTCAGGGCACGACGCGGTCGTGCCCGCGGTCACGAGTCCGCGGGCCACGACCGACGTCGTGTCAGGCCGTCACCATCCTTCCCAGTCAGGAGGGAGCGACAACCGTGTTCGTGAGCGTCCCGAGTCCTTCGACGGCGACGGTGATCTCGGCTCCGACCTCGACCGGAGCGACGCCCTCGGGCGTCCCGGTCATGATCAGATCGCCTGGCTCGAGCACCATGAAGTTCGAGATGTACTCCACGAGGAACGGCAGGTCGAAGATGAAGGCGGAGGTCCGCCCGTCCTGTCGGGTCTCTCCGTCCACCGTGCACGTGACCCCAACGTCCGAGGCATCGAAGTCGGTCTCAACCCAGGGACCTATGGGACAGAACGTGGCGAACCCCTTCCCGCGGGTCCACTGCTGCCCCGGGTCGGTCTTCTGCAGATCGCGTGCGGTCACGTCGTTGCCGCACGTGAACCCGCCGATGAATTCCATCGCGTCAGCCCGCGACACCTGATGCGCCCGCTTCCCGATGACGGCCACCAGTTCGGCCTCGGGGTCGACCCGCTGCGACTGCGGCGGGTAGACGATCTGCTCGCCGGGGCCGATGACCGAGGACGGCGGCTTCATGAACAAGATGGGGCGTTCAGGGACCTCGTTGCCGAACTCCTCCGCGTGTGCCTTGTAGTTGCGGCCCACACACATCACCGTTCGGGGCTCGACGGGAGCCAAGAGGCGGATCTCGTCGAGCCGACCGGCGACGGAGGTCGGCGTGAGGTCCTGGAACGGGACACCTTCGGCCGCCATGACCTTGTCCCCGTCCAGGATCCCCCAGGCCGGACCATCATTGTCGTAACGGACGATCTTCACGTGCGCTCCTTCGTCTGGTCAGCAGCCGTTGTAGTCGTTGGTCCACAGGCCCCCTTCAGCGGGGTCCCCTTCGCTCTCCATGATCCCCGCTTCGAGCATGATCTCGAGCGACTCGGTGACCCCTTCAGCGGTGAAACACCCATCCGGCGACAAGGCGGGGAGCAACGCCGTCAGGGTCTGCTCGACCACCTCGAGGTCGTCGGAGCCGAGGTAGGGCAGGATCTGCTCCGCCACCGCTGCCGGGTCGTCCTGCACCCGCTCCATGGCTCGTGTCAGGGCGTCGCTGAAGGCTGCCGCTGCGTCCGGGTTGTCCTCGGCCCATCCGCGGTTGGCGGCGAAGCCGGTGTAGAGGAAATCGGCGAACTGCGGGATGTCGCCGTCGGGGCCGTCGATTAGGATGGTCCCGAAGCCCTCGTTCTCGGCCACGTACGGGGTCGGAGGCGAGAGATGGTACGCGTCGATCTGATCGGACTCGAGCGCGGCGAGAAGCGAAGAACCACCGCCGATGGCGATGATCTCGGCATCACGATCCGGTTCGAGACCCGCTTCCCGCAGGTAGTAGCGCATGTAGTTGTCGGTGGCTGCCCCCGGCGAGGTGATGCCGAGCCGCAGCCCTTCGAGCGCGGCGAATCGCTCCTCGAGGGGATCGTCCCGGCTGATGCCGAGTTCGTCCGCGAGGTCGCTGCGCATCACCAGCGTGAGGGTCACCCGGTTGAGGATGTTGTGGGCCATCACCAGGCTGTCCTCGCCCTCGGCGGACAGCGCGACCAGATCGTCGAAGCCGATGTCGGCGTACTGCGCGTTGCCGGAAACGACGGCGGCGACGCCATCGAGACCGCTCTCGAGTTCAACGATCTCAACGTCGAGGTTGTTCTCGTCGAACAGGCCGTCGTCCTGGGCCACGTACAGGGCGGCGAGGAAGGCGTTCGGCAGGGACGCGACCGTGATGGACGTCCGTTCCGCGGGGGCCTCGGCGTCCCCCGTAGCAGCATCGCCATCGCTATCACCGTTGCCGCCGCACGACACGGCCGTGAGCGCAGCAACGACCAGTGCGACCATGGTTGATCGGAATCTCATCGGTTCTCTCCCGGTTGGATGCACAACATCTGTGCGTGGTTGCTCCCGTACCGCTCTGTGCCGACCGGTCAGTCGGCACCTCCCTTCACCTCGACCGCGTCCTGCCAACGCAGCGCGTGGCGGAGCGGTCGAAGCATCAAGCTCATGACAAGGACGATCCCGCCAAGCACCAACACGCCGGCGATCACGCCCGCAGTCGAGTAGCGGGAGGCAGCCGCGCGGGTCAGGTAGCCCAGGCCCCGGTTGGACGCGATGAACTCGCCGACCACCGCGCCGATCATCGCTGCCGGCAGGGTGATCCGCAGTGCCGCCAGCACGTAGGGGATGGCGTTCGGGAAGATGACGGTGCGCAAGGTGTCGATGCGCGAAGCGCCCATGACACGGGTCACGTCCAGCAACCCCTGAGGTACCTGCTGGAAGCCGGTCACGGTGTTGATGAACACGATGAAGAAGACGAAGTAGGACGCCAGGACGACCTTCGGTGTCATCCCCAGCCCGAACCAGAGGATGAAGACGGGGCCCATCGCGACGGCGGGCACCGAGTAGGCCACCAGGAAGTAGGGCTCGGTGATCCGGTACAGCGTCCGCATGATTCCGAGCGGCCAGGCGAGCAGGATCCCCGCGAGCGACCCGAACAGGTAGCCGAGGAACGTCGCGGTCAGGGTGAACTGGGCGTGGTACCAGAGCTCACCTGACACGGCCCATCGGTAGAGCGCGACGCTCACCGTGGAAGGTGCGGCGATGAAGAAGTGGCGGATGATCGTCCCGGACGCCACCTCCCAGAGGATCAGGGCGGCAGCGAACACCCCGAGCCTGGCCGTGATGAGGAACCGCCGATGGTCCCGGTTGGCGGCGTTGAAGCGGCGACGCTCCTCAGCGAGCACCTGGTCACCGAACGAGAGCAGATCGGTCGGGGGCACCCCCGTGATGTGCGTGGCATCCCTCATCCGTGCACCTCCTGCTTGCTCCACGGCAAGAGCTTCCCCTCGAGCCACCGGATGAATGCGTTCACGGTCATGACCAGCGCGGCCACCACCACGATGCCGGCGAACACGGTGGCGATGTCGAACTGGCGAGAGCCCCGGACGATCATGAACCCGAGGCCCTGGGTGGACGCGATGAACTCGGCGAGGATCGCTCCGACCATGGCCCGGGAGAACGTGATCCGGATGCCTGCCATGATGGCGGGCGCGGCGGCTGGGAACATGACCTTGGTCACGAGCGCGAGCTTCGAGGCCCCGAACACGCGGGAGACGTCGAGCAGGCCCCGATTGATCGAGTGCACACCCGCCACGGTGTTCATGAACACGATGAAGAAGACCATCAGGGCCGCGAGGAGCACCTTCGGCATGTAGCCCAACCCGAACCACATGATGAAGAGCGGGGCCAGCGCGATCTTCGGGATCGAGTAGAACCACAGCAGGTACGGCTCGAGCACCTCGTACGCGCGCCGCGAGAGGGCGAGGAAGAACGCTCCGACGAGGCCGACGACCACACCGATGACATAGCCGCTGGATGCCTCGATGAAGGTCACACGCGTGTCGCGCAGCAGCTGGCCACTCTGCAGTCCACCGATCAGGCGCTCGAGCACGGCGGAGGGGGTGCTCACGTACCGCTGCTCGACCAGGTAGCCGAGCCCGAACTCCCAGAAGAGCAGGACGAAGACGCCGATACCGATGATGCTCGACCGGATGACGAGCCGCTCCCGTCGGACAGCCCTGCGGTGCTGAGCGGCGGCCGCGGCGATGACCTCCTCATGACGAGGTGACAACGTGGCCGCCGGGGTGGCAATAGCGCTCATCCGACACCCGATCCGCGCGACTTCTCGATCTCGGTGCGGATGTCGGTCCACAGCGCGTCGTAGAGCTCGTCGAAACCGGGCGTCTCGTGGATGTGGAACGGGTCGCGGGGGCGCGGCAGCTCGACCTTGTAGTCCCGCTTGATGGTCCCCGGGCCGCTCGTGAAGACCAGGATGCGATCGCTCAACGCGATCGCTTCGACCAGATCGTGCGTGACGAAGAGCACCGTCGGCCGCGAGCGCTCCCACAGCCGGAGGAGCTCGGCCTGGAGGATCACCCGGGTCTGCGCATCGAGCGGACCGAACGGTTCGTCCATCAGCACGACGTCGCTGTCGTAGATGAGCGTGCGGATGATGCCGGCCCGCTTCCGCATCCCCCCGGAGAGCTCGTGGGGGTAGTGCTGCTCGAAGCCGCCCAGCCCCACGAGTTCGATGAACTCCTGCGCGCGTTGCTGCCGTTCGGCCTTCGCGACCCCCTGGAACTCGAGCGCCAACTCGACGTTCGCCATCAGGGATCGCCACGGGAGCAGGTTGTCGTCCTGGGTGATGTAGCCGACGGAGGTGTTGATGCTCTCCACCTTCGCGCCGTGGTGCATGACCTGGCCCGAGGAGGGCTTGGAGAGTCCGGCCAGGAGGTTCAGGCAGGTGGACTTCCCACAGCCCGACGGCCCGACCAGGCTGACGAACTCGCCGGGTTCGACCCGGAAATTGACGTCCGCGAGGGCAAGGATGGGATCGTCGCTCCGTCCGCGAGCGATGAACGCCTTGTACACGTCCTGGAAATCGACCGACGTCTTGGTGGCCGTGGTCGCCTGCTCGGTGGTCTCCATCTGCTCCCCCTCAGTTGAGACTGGTGGTGGTCGGTGTTGGCGTGGCCGGTGACCACCGCTTACTCATCCGACGTCGTCCACCTGGCTGCCCTCCAGGTAGACGCGGTGAGTCGTCTCCGTGTGGCCCCGCATCACCCGGGCGGCGCCCTCGGCATCGTGCGCCTGCAGGTAGCGACTGAGCTCCTCGTGCTCCCGCCAGGAATCGGCGCCGCGCGCGACGGCAACCGCGCTGAAGAACCACTTCACGCGCTTCTCCAGATGCAGGAGGAGCTCCTGCAGCACGCTGTTGCCCGACGCATCCGCCACGATCCGGTGGAACGCCGCGTTGAACTCGACCAGCCCCACCTCGTCCTCCGCCTCGTAGGCGGCGCGGCCCTTACGCAGGATCTCCTCGAGTTCCTGCAGCTGGGCGGGGGTGATCTGACGGGCTGCGAGCATCGCCGCCTGCGTCTCGAGCATCCCCCGCACCTCGAAGGTCTCGTGTGCCTCGCCAGGGCCCGGCGTGCGCACGAAGGCGCCCTGTCGGTGCCGTACCTCGACCCAACCGTCCCGCTGCAGGGTGACGAGCGCTTCCCGGACCGGGTTACGGCTCACCCCGAGTCGTTCTGCGAGCTCCGGTTCCCGCAGGTGGGTCCCGGGGCTGAGCTTGCGGTGGATGATCAATTCCTCGAGGACGTGGTGCACCTGGCCGCGCAGCGGCTCGCTCTGCGGGAGGCGGGGGATGGCAGTGTCCATGTGTACAGCATTCCACATATCGTATACACACGCAACGGTGGTTCGGCGCTCCCCGGGATGACGAGACCGAACGCTCCCCCGTCGGACGACCCCCGCGAAACTCTCCCGCGGAAGACGCCATTACGGGAGACACGAGGTGTGCCATCTCACGTCTGCCGTCGTTCCTCGGACGGTGGCCGTCGACGGGGACACGAGCGCCGGTCCCTCAGGGTCGCTGCCGACACCTGTCGCGCGAGGAGCCGAGCTCGGGTGGGTCGGGGTCAGCCCGCCGAGCGGTCCTGGAGCTCGCTGCCCTGGAGCTTGCGGGCGAGGTTGGACGGCATCGCGAA
>NZ_JBBEBZ010000043.1:0-1133 GCF_040882075.1 Nitriliruptor sp. | reverse complement strand
CGAGGTCACCGGCCCGACGCACCTGCTGGGCGGCCGTGGCGGACGCGATCATCGTCTTCGTGGGGATGCAGCCTCGGTCCAGACAGGTGCCGCCCAGCAGTTCGCGCTCCACGAACGCGGTCCGGCCGTGGCGCGAGGCCCCGCAGCGCCAACGGCAGACCGGACATGCCGCCGCCGATCACCAGCGTGTCGTAGCGGCGCACGGAAGCCTCCTCGCGGGCGACGGTCCGGCGTCGAGCAGCCGGGTCGACGCTGACCGTAGAGCTTCCCCCTCGCTGGAAGGTCAACAACCCCGGGTTCTCGAGCGACGGCCAGCTCCTGGGACCCGGCTGTCCGGCCGTCTTCCCGGAGCCGTGGGAACCGTACGGTGAGGTTCGGACGTCTCCTGGGAGGTCATGACCTTGAACGAACAGAACGGTCACGGTGGACACACCTACCGCCTGGCGGGCAACCGCGGGTGGGGGTTCGCACCCGAGAAGACGGCGCTGCTGGTCATCGACCCGGTCAACGACTTCCTCTCCGAGGGAGGTGCCGGCTGGTCCATGACCGAGGGAACGGTCACCAAGCACGACGTGGTGGGCCACCTCCGCCAGGCCATCGACGCTGCCCGCGATCACCGGATCCCGGTGCTCTTCGCCCCCATGGCGTTCGTCGCAGACGACTACGCCGACCAGGAGCTGCAACGCAAGAGCGGCATCGGACGCATCATGTTCGAGCTCAAGATGTTCCAGGCCGGCACGTGGGGAGCGGACTTCCACCCCGACCTCCAGCCGGTGTCGGGCGACATCGTCCTGCAGCCCCACAAGCTCAACGACGTCTTCGAGACCGACCTCCCCGACCACCTCGAGCGGCTCGGGACCAGCCAGCTGATCATCGCCGGCATGGCCGCCAACCTCTGCTGCGAGGCCACCGGCCGACACGCCGCCGAACACGGCTACGACGTGACCTACCTGCGCGACGCCATCGGCGCCGAGAACCTGGCCGCCTACGAGGCTGCGATCCGCATCAACTACCCACTGGTCGGCAACACCGTCATCGACACCGAGGACCTGGTCGCCATCCTCGAGGCCGGCGCGACCGCTCCCGAGGACGGCGCCGACGTCTACGGCTCCGACCAGATGAAGATCGGCTCG
>NZ_JBBEBZ010000042.1:0-6432 GCF_040882075.1 Nitriliruptor sp. | reverse complement strand
CCACGGACACACGACGACCGCCTCCGTACGGCGGCGGCGCGAGCGGTGGATGGAGGGACCTCGATGGACGGCGACGACCCCGTGGGAGCACAGCGACGACGGGACGGGCGACGGCACCCCAGCTCGCGGGGACGAGACGCGAGCACACGGCAGCCCCGGAGTGTAAGGGTGCCGGGCGACGGACGTCAAGGAGGACCGCAACGGCCGCGACCGCCACCGGCGGTTGCCCGGTGGCGGAGCGTCACCCGGTGGGCGCGAGCTCGGTGCCGGTGGTGCGACCGGCGCGGGCCCGAGAGCCCGCGCCGGAGCGATCACTTGAGCTCGATGGTGGCGCCGGCGCCCTCGAGCGCCTCCTTGGCGGAGTCGGCCGCAGCCTTGTCCACACCCTCGAGCACGGCCTTCGGTGCGGCCTCGACGAGCTCCTTGGCCTCCTTGAGGCCGAGGCTGGTGAGGGCGCGCACCTCCTTGATGACCTGGATCTTCTTCTCGCCGGCCGAGGTGAGGACGACGTCGAACTCGGTCTTCTCCTCGACCTCCTCGGCAGCAGCGCCACCGCCACCCGCGGCCGCGACGGCGACGGGAGCAGCGGCGGTGACCTCGAAGGTCTCCTCGAACTTCTTCACGAGCTCCGAGAGCTCGACGAGGGTGAGCTCCTTGAACGCATCGATGAGCTCGTCGGTGGACAGCTTCGCCATTGCGGTTCCTGTTCTGTGCTGGGTCTGGTGATCTGGGACGTTGTGGGGGTGCTACGCGTCGCTGGCCGGCTCGTCGCCGGTGGTCTCGCCCTCCGCGGCGTCGTCGGTGGCCTCAGCCGCCGGCGCGTCGTCGGGCTTGCCTTCGGCCTCGGGCGCCTCGGCGTCGGCCTCCGCCTCGGCGGGTGCCGCGGCGTCGGCGGCGGGAGCCTCATCCGCGGCGGCGGGGGCGTCCTCAGCAGCGGCCGGCTCGGCCTCCGCGGCGGGCGCCTCGGCGACGTCGGGGTTGCCACCGGCGTCGATGAGGGCCTGCACGAGGCGAGCCTGCTTCTCGATCGGGGCCTGCAGCAGGCGCGCGGTGTTGGCCAGCGCGCCGTACATGAGGCCGGCGAGCTGCGCGAGCAGCTCCTCCTTGGAAGCGAGGCCGGCGAGCTTGATGGCCGCGGTGTCGTCGAGGACGACGCCGTCGAGGTACCCACCGCGGATCACGAGCGCCGGGTGGTCCTTGGCGAAGGCCTTGAGCGCCTTGGCCGGCGCGACCGGGTCCTCGGAGCAGAACACGAGCGCCGTCGGGCCGTCGAGCAGCTCGACGAGCTCGGCCATGCCCGCATCGGTCGCAGCGCGACGGGCGAGGGTGTTCTTGGCCACGCGGTAGCGGGCACCCGCTTCGCGCAGCTTGATGCGCAGCTCGGCCATCTCGGTGACCGAGAGGCCGCGGTAGTGGGTCAGCAGCGTGGCTGCCGAGTCGGTGAGGCCGCTCTTGACGTCATCGACGACGGCGACCTTGTCGGGCCGTGGCACTTCGATCCTCCGGTGTGGTCGGCGCGCGGCTCGGCGTCGAGGGGCGGCGTCCGACCTGGCCCGGGAACGAGGAAGCCCCCTAGCGCGACTCGCGCAGGGGGCGGACACGATCAGCAGCTCGTTGGCTGCGGGGTGTCGACCGGCCTACGCGGGACGCGCGGGGCACCCGGACCGGTGAGGGAGGGAGCGCCGCGACCTTCGACCCGCGAGGCGGGCGTCCAGCGATCTGTGGCGTCGTTGGTCGGCAGCGTAGCGGTGGGTGCACCTGCCGTCGAACGGGGCCCCGACCCGCGCCCCACGCGCACGCGCAGCTCGATGCCCGCCGCTCAGTCGAGCAGCGACTCGACCTTGCGCAGCAGCGCGAAGGCCGTGAACGGCAGCGCCAGGGTCGCATCGACCCCCGTGGCACCGTCAGCAGTGTCGTCGCCGCGGCTCGTCAGCAGCAACACCCGGGTCCCCGCGGTCTCGGCTTCGGTACGGATGGATCGTGCGAGGGCCAGGGCACCCTTGCCGGGCAGCGCCTGATCGAGCACGAGCAGCGGCGGCCGGCGCGAGGCGACGGTGCGGATCGCCGCATCGGTGTCGTCGGCCTCGGTGACCGCGAAGCGTCCGGCGCTGAGCGTCAGGGCGACCTGCGCTCGGGTGCCGCCATCGGCCGAGACGACGACGACGTCGGTGACCTCGGCCCCCTCGTCGGTGCCAGCGGGCACCTCGTCCACTCCAGCCACCGTCGCTTCTCTCTCCCGCGGGGCGGGCGCTCGCCCTCGGTCCAGCGACGCTAGCGCGTCACGCTCGAGCTTCGACGAGGACGAGCCCGCCACCGGGGCGGGCTCGTCGCACGGAGGTCGCGTCGGTCAGGCCGTCGCTGCAGCCGCGTCCTCGTCGTCGAGCAGCAGGTCGCGCGACTTGCTCGGGTCCAGCGGGATCCCGGGGGACGCGGAGGTCGAGATCGTCACCGACTGGATGTAGCGGCCCTTGGCGGACGAGGGGCGCTGGCGGATGATCTCCCCGAGCAGGGCGGCGTAGTTGTCGACGAGGTTCTCGGCCGAGAACGAGCACTTGCCGAGGACGGCGTGCACGTTGCCGTTGCGGTCCGAGCGGTACTCGACGCGGCCGGCCTTGATCTCGGAGACGGCCTGCCCGACGTTCATGGTGACGGTGCCGGACTTCGGGTTCGGCATCAGACCGCGCGGCCCGAGGACCTTCCCGAGACGTCCGAGCTTGCCCATCATGTCGGGGGTCGCGATGACCGAGTCGATCTCGCTGAGCAGGTCGCCCTGCCCGAGCAGCTCGACGAGGTCGTCGTCACCGACGTGGTCGGCGCCAGCCTCGCGGGCTTCGGCGGCCTTGTCGCCGCCGGCAACGACGGCCACGCGCACCGTCTTGCCGATGCCGTGCGGCAGCGACACCGCGCCGCGGATCATCTGGTCCGCCTTGCGGGGGTCGATGCCGAGGCGGAAGGCGACCTCGACGGTCGCGTCGAACCGGACCGCGTCGACCTCCTTGAGGAGGGCGAAGCCCGCCTTCGGGGCGTAGAGCCGGTCGGCGTCGATGCGCTCGATCGCGGCCCGGTACTTCTTACCGTGCTTGGCCATGGGGGTGTCTCCTCGTGGTCAGGCGGAGGGCGCGGCCCTCCTCCCACGTGTCACCTCGCGCTCGGAGCGCGAGGTCGGGGTGCGGATGTCAGCCGTCGACGGTGATACCCATCGAACGTGCGGTGCCCTCGACGATCCTCATCGCGCCCTCGATGTCGATGGCGTTGAGGTCGGGCATCTTGGTCTCGGCGATCTGGCGGACCTGATCACGCGACACGCTGGCGACCTTCGCGATGTGCGGGGTCCCCGAGCCCTTGGGCACGCCGGCGGCCTTCAGCAGCAGCTGCGCGGCCGGCGGGGTCTTCATGATGAAGGTGAAGGACCGGTCCTCGTAGACCGTGATCTCCACCGGGACGATGTCACCCTGCTGTCCCTGGGTGCGCTCGTTGAACGCCTTGCAGAACTCCATGATGTTCACGGAGTGCTGACCGAGGGCGGGACCGACCGGCGGCGCCGGGTTGGCCTGCCCCGCGGGGATCTGCAGCTTGATGAAACCAGCGACCTTCTTGGCCATCTGTGTCTTCTCCTCGTGGTCGAACGGCCGCGGTCGCGGCCTCCCACATCGGTTCTCGGTGTGCCGAGCTCTCGGCGCTCAGGTGAGCGCGTCGGGCTAGAGCTTGGCGACGTTGTCGAAGGGCAGCTCGAGCGGGGTCTCGCGACCGAACACGCTGACGAGCACCTTGAGCTTGGCCTGGTCGAGGTTGATCTCGGAGATCGTGCCGGTGAAGTCCGCGAACGGGCCGGACGTGACCCGGACGGTCTCGCCGACCTCCATGTCGATCTCGGCGACCTGGCGCTCGGGTTCGGGCGCGGCGTCCTCGTCGGATTCGGTGACCTCGACCACCTCGTCAGGCAGCTGCAGCGTGTTGGCGACCTCGCGCAGGGGCAGCGGGACCGGCTTGGACCCCGACGAGCCGACGAACCCGGTGATGTTCGGGGTGTGGCGGACGATGCCCCAGGTCTCGTCGTCCATGTCCATGCGCACGAGCACGTAGCCGGGCAGGAACTTGCGGGCGACGACGGTCTTCTTGCCCTTCTTGTACTCGGTGACCTCCTCGGTGGGGATCACCACCTCGAAGACCTTGTCGTGGGCATCGAGGGTCTCGACGCGGTTCTCGAGGTTGTCCTTGACCCGCTGCTCGTAGCCGGAGTAGGTGTGGACCACGAACCAGTCCCCCACCAGGCGGGCGAGGTCCTTCTTGTCGCGGACCTCGGCGAGCGAGCGGGGCCGGCGGCGGACGGTCGGTTCGGGCGCCGGGGCCGCCTCGGGGTCGTCGGCGGCGGGCACGTCGGCGGGCGCCGTGGGCACGTCCGGGTCGACGGCGGTCAGCGGCTCGTCGTCACCGGCGTCGTCGCCAGCGCCGGCCAGACCGAGCAGGTCGTCGAGGTCGTCACCGTCGGTGGTGGCGTCACCCTGGTCGGTGTCGGCACCGGCATCCGGGGCGGGCGCTTCCTCGCCGTCGGTGCCGAGGTCGACGGTCGCCGAGGTGTCGACCTCCGCCACCTGCTCGTCGGACAGCTCGGACGAGGCGTCGGCGAGCCCTGCGTCCGGCGCCGGGTCGGCGTCGGGCGCCGGGTCGGCGTCGGGCACGGTCGCCTCGGGAGGTCCGTCACCGTCGGCGGGCACGGCGTAGGTGTCCTCGCCCTCGAGCAGCTCGGTGGCGGGCGTGTCGGTCTGGTCGTCGGGCACGGGCGTACTTCCCAGCGGGTCGGGGGTGGTGCTCAGAGGGTGTTCTGGATCGCTTCGCGGATGATCGTGTCGAAGCCCCAGATCAGGAGCGTGAGCACGAGCGACATGACGAGCACCACGATGGTGTAGGAGACGAGTTCGTGACGGTTCGGCCAGGCGACCTTGCGCAACTCGGAACGGACCTCGCGCAGGAACTGGGCGGGTCCGGTCCGGGTGTGCTTCTCGGTGGGAGCTTCGGACGTGGCGCTGGCCTGGTCCGCCGGGCGGCGAGCCTCACGGTCAGCGGTGCGGTCGTCGTCGCGGCTCAAGGTGGCGCTCCTGGTCGCACCGGGGACGGCGCGGTGGGTGGTGGATCTGCGGCGCGATGTGACAGGTCGCGCACCGGCGGAGGTCGGCGCGTCGCACGGGCGGAGGGAATCGAACCCCCAACCGCCGGTTTTGGAGACCGGTGCTCTACCAGATTGAGCTACGCCCGTCCGCTCCCCCACGCGAGCGTCGGCTCGAGACAAGGGAACGCTGCCCCACGAGGAGGCAGCGCAGCGATGCTACCGGTACCCGCGGGGGGCGACAACCGTGGTGGTGCCCCCGCGCGGGTCCGGGTGTGGGACATCAGAGCCGGACCCGTCCGGTGCCCTTCAGGATGCGGTCACCGTTCTCGTTGTCGGCGAACAGCTCGACGGTCGCGATGCCGTCCTCGACCGCGGTGACCGTGCCACCGAACGTGGAGGTCGAACCGAGCGGCCACGGCTTGGCGAAGCGGACCGCGATCTCGAGCACGTTGGCCGGCCCACCGGCGAACTGGGTCAGCAGCCGCGATGCGAGACCCATCGAGTACATCCCGTGGGCGATGATCCCGCCCGTCGGGCTGACCTGCCCGGCGAAGCCCTGGTCGTAGTGGAGGGGGTTGAGGTCCCCGGACGCGGCGGCGTACCCGACCGACGTCATGAGGGTGCTCTGCTGCTCGATGGTGGGCAGCTCGGTCCCGGCGGTGACGTCGGACATCACGCGACCTCCTCGGTCGGGGCGGGGCCATCGCCGCCGGCGTCAGCCGCCGGCGCAGAACCCAGGAAGACGATGACCGCTTCGGAACGGACGGCGAGCGAGCCGTCCTCGAAGCGGCAGTCCACCTCGACGGTGAGCAGCTCGTTGCGCCCTCTGACCTGGATGTCCGCGATGCGCGGGGTGCAGGTCAGGGTGTCGCCCGGCGCGACCGGACGGTCCCCGTAGACGAAGCGCTGCGAGCCGTGGACCAGCGCGGGGTGCACGCCGAGGCCCTCGTCGGAGAAGGCCGCCGCGCCGCCCTTGATGACGGTGAACGAGGCCGCGAAGGTCGGTGGCGCGGTGCAGTCGTCCCCGTCGCTGAAGTAGCGCGGATCGCTCTCACCGAGCGCCTGCGCGTACTCGCGGATCTTCTCGCGCGAGACCTCGTAGGTGTAGGGCGGGTACTCGGTACCCACCTTGTCGCGGTTGAGGGCCATCGGTTGCCTCCTCACGGCGTCTGCCGCTGCGTGCACGCCGCTGCCGGGCGCACGGGCCGTATCCTAGGTGCAGTTCCTCGCGACGTTGTTCCCACAGGGTGAGAGCCGCCCGAACGCGACCGGCCCACCCGCGGGGAGGTGGGGCGGGCGGGGTGGTGGGCGGGGGCGACCGCGAT